>JBDTOS010000135.1:0-7172 GCA_039933095.1 Dokdonella sp. | reverse complement strand
GTCGCCTCGTAGACGCGATGTTTGATCTCGTCGGTGATATGCGGAATGACCTGCACCGTCGCGCCGAGATAGTCGCCGCGTCGCTCCTTGGCGATCACGCTTTCGTAGATCTTGCCGGTGGTGACCGAATTCTTGCCGGTCAGGCGGGTTTTGCTGAAGCGCTCGTAGTGACCGAGATCGAGGTCGGTTTCGGCGCCGTCGTCGGTGACGTACACCTCACCATGCTGAAACGGGCTCATGGTGCCCGGATCGACATTGATGTAGGGATCGAGCTTCATCATCGTCACGCGCAAGCCGCGTGATTCGAGGATGGCGGCCAGCGACGCTGCGGCAATGCCCTTGCCGAGCGACGACACCACGCCTCCGGTCACGAAAATCAGGGGTGTCATGGAAAACCATCCGCCGGAAAACGCTATTTTACCGGAGCCGCCGCCGCGCTGCGAGCGGTAAACAGCGAATCGGCAGAATTGCGCACTGCCGCAGCGTTCCGGGCCGTGCATACTTGTCATTCGCCAGGGCTGACGCCATCCTGCGGCACCCTTCACCAATCCGAATCCTGAATGAGCAGCCGCTACAACGCCGCCGACATCGAGGTACTGACCGGGCTGGAACCAGTCAAACGCCGGCCCGGGATGTACACCGATACGTCGCGGCCGAATCATCTGGCCCAGGAAGTCATCGACAACTCGGTTGACGAGGCGCTGGCCGGTCACGCGAAGACAATTGATGTCATCGTGCATGGCGATGGCTCAGTCACTGTGGCCGACGACGGCCGCGGTATGCCGGTCGATATCCATCCCGATGAGGGCATTCCCGGTGTCGAGTTGATCCTCACCCGTCTGCACGCCGGCGGCAAGTTCAACGACAGGAACTATCAATTTTCCGGCGGGCTGCATGGTGTCGGCGTGTCGGTTGTCAACGCGTTGTCGTTGCGCGTCGAGGTGACCATCCGCCGCGACGGTCAGGTGTATCGCATCAATTTCAAGAACGGCGATCGCGCGAGCAACCTGAGTGTCGTCGGCACCGTTGCGAAAAAGCAGACCGGGACGACACTGCGCTTCTGGCCGGATCCGAAGTATTTCGATACGCCGAAAATCTTGCTTTCGAAGCTCAAGCATGTGCTGCGTGCGAAAGCCGTCCTTTGTGCGGGCTTGACTGTGCGCCTCCACGATGAAGCCAGCGACGAGCGCGTCGAGTGGCACTACGAAGATGGCCTACGCGACTACTTGTCGTCGATGCTCGGCGATGCCGAATATTTTCCGTCCGAATTGTTCCTGCACTCGCTGGTACGCGAGAAGAATGCCGTCGATTTCGCTATCGCCTGGCTGCCCGATGGCGAACTGACCCAGGAGAGCTACGTCAACCTCATTCCGACCGCGCAAGGCGGAACTCACGTCAATGGTCTGCGTGCCGGTATCACCAACGCGCTGCGCGAGTTCTGCGACTTTCGCAATCTGCTTCCGCGCGGGGTGAAACTCGCCCCCGAAGATGTCTGGGATCGCGTCAGTTTCGTATTGTCGATCAAGCTCGCCGATCCGCAATTCTCTGGTCAAACCAAGGAACGCCTGTCGTCGCGCGATGCGGCCGGATTGGTAGAGAGCGCGGCGCACGATGGCTTTTCGCTGTTTCTCAATCAGCACACCGATATCGGCGAACGCATCGCCCAGCTTGCAATCGAGCGCGCGGCGGCACGACTGAAAGCCGAGAAACAGATTGTCCGCAAGAAGATTACTCAGGGCCCTGCGCTGCCCGGCAAGCTCGCCGATTGCGCATCGAGCGATCTATCGCGCACCGAACTGTTCCTCGTCGAGGGGGACTCAGCCGGCGGCTCCGCGCGCCAGGCGCGCGACAAGGACTTCCAGGCGATCCTGCCGCTGCGAGGAAAAATCCTCAACACCTGGGAAGTCGAATCGACCAGCGTGCTGGCTTCGCAGGAAGTGCATGATCTTGCCGTCGCAATCGGTTGCGATCCCGGTTCGGACAAGATTGACGGGCTGCGCTACGGCAAGATATGCATCCTCGCCGATGCCGATTCCGATGGTCTGCATATCGCGACCCTGCTGTGCGCATTGTTCCTGCGTCATTTCCCGGCACTGGTGCGCGAAGGGCACGTTTTCGTCGCGATGCCGCCGTTGTTTCGCGTCGATGTCGGCAAGCAAGTTTTCTACTGCCTTGACGAGGGCGAACGCGAGGCGATGCTGGTGAAAATCGAACGCGAAAAAATTCGGGGTGCGATCAACGTCACCCGCTTCAAGGGTCTCGGTGAAATGAATCCCTCACAGCTGCGCGAATCGACAATTCATCCCGATACGCGCCGCCTCGTCCAGCTCACGATTGAGAGCGACGACGGAACCGGCAAGCTCATGGACATGCTGCTCAGCAAGAAGCGCGCGTCCGATCGCAAGAGCTGGCTCGAAGAGAAGGGTGACCTCGCCTCGCTTGAGGTTTGACCCGACACCATCGGGTCGCCCTGATGTGACGCGATTTGCAAATGTCTATCTGGATTGTGGCGGCTGTTGCATCGAAAACCGCGCAACAAAGTCTGCGGCGGGCTCGGGTCGACCCAGATGATAGCCCTGGCCGAAATCGCAGCGCATATCGGCTAACAGGTCCTGGGTCGACTGGTCCTCAATGCCCTCGGCGACGGCTTCCATGTCGAGCGCGTGAGCCATGCTGATAACCGCACGGACGAGCTTGGCGGTGTGTTCGTCGGTGCCGATATCGCGGATCAGTGATTGATCGATTTTCAGTTCAGTCGCCGGAAACTTGCGCAGATAGGAGATCGATGCGAACCCGGTACCGAAATCATCGATCGCGATACCAATGCCGGTCTCGCGCAGGCGACGCAGCACCTGCACACTCAAGTCAAGATCATTGACCAAGGCAGTCTCGGTGACCTCGGCGATCAGCGCCGATGGCAGCACACCCCAAATGCTGAGCGCATCGATCAGTTCCTCGACCAGACCGGGTTTGGCAAACACGCGCGGCGACACGTTGAAGGCGAACCGCAATCCATGCGCCGGTGGCAAGCTCGCCATGTACCGCAAGGTCGCATTGAGGCTCCAGCGCGTCAGCGCCAGAATCAGGTCGCTCTGCTCGGCAAACGGCACAAAGTCGGCCGGCGATGTGGTGCCGTTGTTCGTATCAGTCCAGCGCGCCAGCGATTCAGCACCACCGAGGCAGTTCGTCTGAAGATTCCAGACCGGCTGAAAATGAATCTGTAGCCGGTTGTTCTCGATCGCGTCGCGAAAATCCTCATAGATGATTTCAGTCGGCACCGCGGTAGACTCGTCGAACGCATACTGCTCACCACGTCGTTGCGCGATGTCGAGTGCTGTTTCAGCACGGCGACACAGCTCATCGGGCGTGCGGCCGTGTTCGGGAAAAACGACAACGCCCATTACGGCGCGTCCCTGCCATGGTGCCGATGCATCAACCAAGGGAAGTTCGAATGCGCTGACCAGACGTGTCACCGCAAGCAGCACGTGGTTGCGATTGCGCAGACCGGGCAGCACGACCGCAAACGATTCATCTCCGGCGTGATGAACCTGATCGATCGGCCGCAGCGACTGTTCCATTCGAGTGCGTGCATTCTGTTCAGCCTGTTCACCGCGTTCGTAGCCGAAGCGCAGGCGAATCTCGCGCAGGCCGAGAACCCGCACAAACACGACCGCGAAACAGCCTTCACCAGCAGCGGCTAAATCGAGGAGTTCCTGGATTGCCGCGAAAATGCGGTCGCGGTTCAGCACGCGGCATCACTCGCCAACACGAAACGATTCGAGTGGTCTGCAATGTGCATCACTGCAGGAAAAGCTCGCTGGCATCGAACTTATATTCATCGACGGCGAGGCTGCGCGACACGTCCATCAGGCCCGCGCGATCGACCTGATTCATCAGATCGACGACGCGAAAATCCTTCAAAGGCTGCTTGTCCCGCGTAGACACGATCAGCACGCGCGGACGCAACCGCCGTGCCTGATTCTGCGCCATCACCACTGCAATCTCGCCGGTTCCCAGTTCGACCAGCGAGCCTGTCGGATAGACCCCCAGGCACACCTGGAATTGTTCGACGAGTTCGGCCTGAAACAATTTGTCGCGCGTCGCATAAACCTCACGCAACGCATGATGGCGCGACATCGCCGGTCGGTAAGGCCGGTCGTTGCACATCGCATCATAGGCGTCGATGATTCCGAGCATACGACCGACGATCGGGATACCAACACCAGCGAGGTGATCGGGATAGCCGCTACCGTCGTGGCGTTCGTGGTGCGTCCGCACGATGGCGATGACATCGTCATCGATGACCGTCGATCTGGCAATGATGTCGAGTCCGTGCGCAACGTGTGCGCGTACCGCTTCGATGTCGCTGGCATCGAGCTTGGCGCGTTGCTCCAGTAAATCTTCGGGCAGACGCGTCTTGCCGATATCCATCAACATGCCGCCTGCGGCCAGGCTGATGATGGTCTGCTCGGCAAATCCCATATGGCGACCGAATGCGGCCGCCAATGCGCCGCAACTGATCGAATGGCTGAACGAATAACTGTCGTGCCGACGCAGGCTTTCGACGTACAGGAACGCGTCGGCACTGCGCAATACGCTCGCTACCAGCGGACGCACAGCCTTTTCGACCTGCTCGACGGATAGCTCCTGGCCACTGGCCACATCCTGATAGATGCGCTCGACGATATCGGTCGCATTTTCAAGCGCTTCCTGTGCGCGTGGAACTTCGTCCACGACATTGGCTTTGTCGACGTACTTGATCGCGGTCTGAAAGCGCGCCTCGGGTACCTCTGTGCGCTCGAGTATCTCCAGATTGTCGCCGCCAACGTAACGGCGCGCGTCGATGTACACGAATCGGCAATTCGCGCGTATGGCGCGCAGGTCGGAGGCGGTCGTGATCGCAATACCTTGCAACGGGAACGGAGTGCCTTCCCATGGCCTATCCAGGCGGCAAACATACATGCCGACCTTCAGATCAGCGACTTCGACGCGGCGTTCCTCGATTTCTGTAGCCACGCACACCCCTTCCCATAGTCGGCATTGCCCGCACAGTGTATTTCAAGAACTGTGCCATATCGTGGACTTCAATCACCTAATTTGCAGCCTAGCGCGGTTCGATTCCTTCATGCTGGAACGCGACTGTCCGAGACCTGATTGCCCGAGGCTGCCGCGACAGGGTGTCGACAGCGCGGCTTCGAAGTTCGTTGGCAAGTCCTCCTGGCTATTTCCCTGAAGCAGCTTGCAAAAGTTCACCCATCGCCGGCGTCCAAACCGTCCATCGATGGCCACCAGGTCGCACTCGAACGTGATCGGCAGGTAGCGCCGGAACCATCATCGTGATTGCAGGGCCGAGGCTGTCCTGATCGCCATACGCCAGCCACACGCGCTGGGCGCTGGCCGGATCGTTGGACAGATCCTTGATATGCCGCCAGAGCTCACGCTGCCAGGTGTTGTCACTGAGCGCCTGATGCGGACCCGGATTCCACTGTGAGAGACCGCCAGCGGCACGGACTTCGTCAAGAATCCCGTCCTCGCCGAGAAAGGGCGCGAGCAATACGAGCCCGTCGATCTCGCGTGGATACTGACCGTCGTAGAGCAGTGCCCCCATCCCGCCCATCGATGCGCCGCTCAGCCAAATTTGACGGTAGCCACGCTTGCGGGCCGGTCCGATGACCTCGTCGTGCAGACGCGGGATGGCACTACCCTGCATGTAGTAGTCGAGCGTGACCGCGGCCAGCTCCACATCCGCATCCGGCCAGACATCCTGGATCGCCTGCACAATGCCGCTGTCACGCAAACCAGCCAGATCGTCGCCACGCCCAGGCAATACAACGACCAACCGCTGCGCAGCCTGTTTGGCAGGGACAAATGCCGTTGGCACCGGTCGGGTTGCATCGCCGCGCGGCCCGCAGCCAGCAAGAGAAGCTGCCCCCAATACCAAGACAAGCACACGCATCCAACGAAACATGGGAAACCTCAGCAGCGACGCAGCATCGCGACGATTGGAAAGTAGCGGACTCGTTGTCATGGCAATGTGTAGTTGATCACTGCGCCGACATGCATCGGCAACTGCTGGAGCTGGAGTCGTCACCCGTTCCGTGACTTCCGACCCGCGCATTCACCGTGGTACGGCGCAAGCTATGCGTTTGCCATAGGGGAGAACATCATGCGCCCGGTTTTTCTGCTGTCTGTGCTTGCCACGATCATTATCACCGCAAGCTGTTCGCCCGGCGGTTCCCCGATGGCGAAGCCCGATGCCATAGCTTCCGCACAAACGATCAGCAACGCGCTCGCCAATCCCGCGCGCAGCGACGCCGACCGCGAACGCGATGGACGCGAACATCCTCTCGATGTTCTGACCTTGGCCGGCTTCGGTGCCGGCATGACGATCGCCGATATCTTCGGCGGTGGCGGTTATTACAGCGAGATACTCTCGGGCGTCGTCGGTCCGGGCGGTCATGTGCTATTGGTCAACAACCCACCGTACGATGCCTACGCGAAAAAGGATCTCACCCCGCGTCTGGCCGGCGGACGGCTGACCAATGTCGACTACAGGCTGGTCCCAAGCGAGGCGATGAACCTCGGCACTGCAACCCTCGACGGTGCGATGATCGTGATGTCGTACCACGATCTCTATGTGGCCGATCCTGAAAACGGCTGGCCAGCGGTCGATGCCGCACAATTCATCGATCAGATCGTCAACGCGCTCAAACCCGGTGCTCATCTGTTGATCGTCGATCACTCCGCCCGCGCCGGCACCGGCTCAAGCGCCGCGCAAACCATCCATCGCATCGACGAGGAATTCGCCAAGTCCGACTTCGCCGCCCACGGCCTGACCCTCGTCGCCACCAGCGACATCCTCCGCAACCCCGCTGATGATCGCAGCAAGCACGTGTTCAACAAGGAAATCCGCTCAAAAACCGATCGCTTTGTGCAGGTGTATCGCAAACCTTTGACGCGCTAGCCGAGTCGAAAAACCAACCCGGATGACTCTTGCGTTGAACAGAGCGTCGTCCATCCGCACCATCGCGCTGACCGTGCTCGCCATGTTGGCATTTGCGGGCAATTCGCTGCTGTGCCGGATCGCGCTGAAAAACACCGGCATCGATGCCGCGAGTTTCACGACGATCCGAATTCTCTCCGGGGCGATTGTGCTTTCGCTGGTCGTGTTG
>JBDTOS010000134.1:0-7173 GCA_039933095.1 Dokdonella sp. | reverse complement strand
TGGCTGACCTCGACGCGGTGGTCGGCGACGTCGTAGTGACGTACCAGCGGCTCCATGTCGAGCAGGTATTGCGCATCGTCGGGGTAGTAAACCGATTGTTCGGGATTTTCGCCGGCGAACTTGCGCACGGCCTCCATCGAATCCCATAACGAGATCAGCATGATCTCGCATTTGTCGCCCATGACCCGGCGCAGCACCGTCACGCCGCGTGACCCCGGTGTGCCGGCATAGGCCTTCAGGCTGGTCTCGCCGACATAGGCGAGGTAGGCATCGGCTTTGTCGGCAGGCGTGATACCGCGCCATATGCGAGCGATCATTGGGTTTTGCAGTTTCAGCGACCGGCAGGCCGATGTTGGTCATCTTCGCATAGTCGTTTGTGCGGCGGAATCGGGCGCGCTGCCATGTCGCTTTTCCCTCTACCCTGTCACCAATGTTGTCCTCGCCAAGCGCAAACGGCTAAGCTGCGACGATGTTGATTCGCATCGCCGGTTTGATGATTTTCTTTGCGGCCATCGCGATAGCCACCTTGTTGTGGCGGTTGCGTTTGGCGTATATCCGGCGCGGCCAATTGGAACGCGACCTCGCCGTGCACAAGGATGAAATTCATCGGTTGCGTGAAGGCTCGAATCTGCCCGCCGATGCGGTTGCAAGCGACAACTTTGTGCAACTGCCGATCGCCGCAGCGCGCCAGATTGCCTTTCCGATCGATTGTGCGCGCGAACAGTTGGCAGGCGTCGGTGATCGTTTCGCGGACTATCGCGCGTTGGTGAACGAATACGATGCAGCAGTGCAGTATTGCCTGCAACCGGTCGAACTGGTGATCGGTACGGATGTCACGGGTACCGATGTCAGCGCGACCGATCCAGATACTCTTGCCCTCATGATCCGCCATGTCGATGGCGCGCGGCGGCGTTTGTTTGCGGCACGCGCCACGCTCGTTGGTAGCGAATTGCTGGCTGAATCCGGCAGTTTGCTGAGCGAAGCCGAACATCGTCTCGGCCAATTGGCGCTGCTGTTGCGAGGCATGGGTAGCGAGGCGGGTGCCAGCGTTCGTGAAGGCAGCACCCTCGATGTCGATGCGGTCGTTTCGGAATCCGTCGCGTGCGTGCGCGGCAGATTTCCGGAAAATATCCGGATCGTTCGCCGCAGCGAAGCGTTGCCATCGATCAGGGGCGTATCAGCGCAGTTGCAGGACGCGCTGGTCCATCTGCTGAGCAACGCGGCACAAGCGATGCCGTGCGGTGGAACCATCATGGTCGAAACGCGTTTTCTGGATGCCGAGCGCATCGAGATCGACGTTGCCGATACCGGTTGCGGCATCGAGGATCACGTGCTCGCACGGATATTCGATCCGTTTTTCACAACGCGTTCGGCAGAGAACGGAGCAGGTTTGGGCTTGGCTGTGGTTCGCCATATCGTGAATGCCCATGCAGGTCGAATCGATGTGCGCACGCAACCTGATGCGGGCACTCGCTTCACGATCAGTCTGCCGGTTGTGCCCACGCAGATTGCTCGGGCTCTTCCACCTGCGCCCGCCAAGGTGAAACAAAGCCTGCGCAAGACCGAAACTTCCCCGAACGGCCTTGCAATCGATCGCCCGCTGGCGACCACTTGAGCGTTGCAACGTCTGTGCGGGCTGACGGAGACACTCGATCCGTCGCGCTGGTATTTGGAGCAACCGGTCAGGTCGGACGTTTTCTGCTTCCGCTCCTGCAACGGGCAAATTATCGGATTGTGGCGATCAGTCGCGCCGATCAATCGCCCGATTCAGGCTCAAGCGGAATCGAGTGGTTGCGTGGCGATCTGCATGCGACGATGCCGGAATACTTGCCGCAGGCGAATGTGATTTTCAGCCTCGGCCCGCTCGACGCATTCGCGCGCTGGCTGAATCAGGCGAACCTGGAAGGTGCGCCGCACATTGTCGCGTTCAGCTCCATGAGTGCCGACAGCAAAATCGATTCGCCCGATCCTGACGAGCGCGCCATTTCTGCGCGCTTGCGCGCTGCCGAACGCGACATTGCGGAAATTGCGTCGAAGCGCGGTGGTCGCTGGACGATACTGCGACCGACCTTGATTTACGGTACAGGCCAGGATCACAGCTTCACCCCAATCGTGCGTTTCGCGATGACGTGGCATGTCTTTCCAATTCCGTTGGCAGCAAACGGTTTGCGACAGCCAGTCCATTCGCAGGACCTCGCCAACGCGTGCATGGCCTGCTTGAACAATCCGAACTCCCATGCGCAAATCTACAGTCTCGGTGGTGGTGAACGCCTTTCTGCGCGAGCGATGTTCCAGCGCATTCGCCGCTCGCTGTCGCACCGCACGATTGCCGTGCCGTTGCCGGTCTTCTTGCTTCGCGCGGCAATGCGGATGCTGAGGCGAATCTCGGGCTGGCGACACTTGCGCGTCGCCATGCTTGATCGCCTGGATGTCGATTTGATAGCCGACAACAGCGCGGCGGGTGCGGACCTTGGTTGGAGGCCCCGATCGTTTTGTCCCGAAACGACATGCTGACAGGAGAAACTGCACGATGACGTTGTTCAATAAACCATCCCTCGCCGTATGGTGCGCCGCAACATATTGAACGGACAACCGTTTTGCCGTTAGAAATATGTTGCCAAGCTTGTATGCAAACTCTAAGATCGGGTTCGTTCCGCATCGCACTCGTTGAGGGGATTCTCATGCAGGCCCGATTGTTCACGGCAGCCATTCTGTCGTCCGCGTTGCTCGCCGCTTGCGGTGGAGGAAGCAGCAATAGTCCACGTGCAGTTACGGTAAATCCGGCCACCAATGCCGATGGTTCGCCGGTAACAGCAATCATCACCGCGCGCTTCGATCCGAGCAATGGCGTGGTTCCGTTCCCGACCAATCTGCTGTTGTCGGGGACGACCGATTTGACGCTGAATATTCCGGTCGCCAACCCGAACAACTACAGCGATCCAAAAGTCGCGATGAATGCGCTTGACGGATTCGGCACTGTTGCGCCGTTCAGCACGGGGCTCTCGGCGACACCGAAGGCATCGACGATCACCGCTGGCGGCAGTGTGCGCATGTTCGAGGTGACGCTGACCGGTCCCGGTGGTGGTGTGACCGGAATCGTCCGCGAACTGGCGTCACCAGCAGACTTCGTGGTCGCCCAGGCGTCCTCCGATGCAACCGGCCGCACGATCGCGATCGTACCGACCAAGCCGCTGCGTCAGCTCACCTCGTACATGGCGGTATTCACGAATGGCATTACCGATTCGCGTGGAAACGATGCGACTCCGGATCAGACCTATTTCCTCGGCAAACGCACGAATCCTTTATGTGTCAACGGCGCATCGACTGATCCGCTGCTGCCGACAGCGACTGCGTGTGCACTGGAACCGCTGCGTCGACTGATCAATTCGCAGGAGGCGGCGGCCAGCGCGGCCGGAATCGACAAGAGCAAGATCGTTCTGTCGTGGGTCGCAACGACGCAGGCGATCACGCCGGTCATGCAGGCTCTGCAAGCACGTGCTGCCTCCAGTGCACCGCCGCTGACGCGGGTCGCACCGACCGGACTCAACCTCGGCAATCTCGGTGCCGGGTTGCCGCCGATCGCCGACATCTATATCGGCACGATCGATCTTCCGTACTACCTGTCGGCACCGACCGCAGATAATCCGACTGCTCCCTTGACCGGTTTCTGGCATTCGGAGCCGGGTGCCTACGTACCGCCGTTCAATGCCGCAGGCCTCAGTGCCACATCGACATTCACGACTTTTGCCAATCCCTTCGCGGTGTCGACGTCGACCCAGACCGTGCCGTTGTTGCTGACGATACCGAATGCCGCCTCGGGTCGGACCAAGCCGGCATCCGGTTGGCCGATTGTCATTTTCCAGCATGGCATCACGCGCAACCGCACCGACATGTTTGCGATTGCCGGAACTCTGGCTGCACAGGGTTTTGCGGTCGTCGCGATCGACTCACCGCTCCATGGCATCACCGATCCGACAAACCCGTTGTATATCGGCAATACGCCATTCACCGCACTCGGAGCGCACGAGCGTACCTTCGATCTCGATCTTACGAATAACACGACCGGCGCATCCGGGCCGGACGGTGTCATCGATTCTTCGGGTTCGTTCTTCATCAATCTCACCGGGCTGTTGACGTCGCGTGACAATCTGCGCCAGGGCGAAATCGATCTGGTCGAACTCGCGCTCGCGATCCCCGCGATGCACTACGAGAGTGCCAGTGATTTCGACACCGCTCGTGTTGGCTTCGTCGGCCAGTCGCTCGGTTCGATCATGGGGACGGTGTTCCTGGCGATCGACTCGACGGTGAATGTCGGCGTCTTGAATGTGCCGGGTGGCGGCATTGCGCGTTTGCTTGAAGCCTCGCCGACATTCGGACCGCGCATTCGCGCCGGCCTCGCAGCAGGCGCGGGATTGCAGCCGGGCACACCCGATTACGACGCATACTTCGGTGCCACCCAGACGGTCGTCGACTCCGGCGACCCGATCAATTTTGCCTTGGCATCGAATGCGACCAATCTTCCGTTCAAGAGCCTGCTGTTGCAGGAGGTTGTCGGCAGCGACGGTTCGCCACCGGATCAGGTGATTCCGAATTCCGTTGCGGGCGCGCCATTGTCCGGCACCGAGCCGCTGATCCGTATCCTTGGATTGCCGGCGATTACCGGAACGACGCAATCGGCAACCGGTGTGCGAGGCGCAGTGCGCTTCCTGGTCGGCGATCATGGATCACTGCTGAGTCCGGCAACTTCGCCGGCGGCAACTGTAGAAATGCAAGGCGAGATGGCCAGCATGCTGGTGACGAACGGCGCGGCGGTGCAAGTCGCCAATCCATCCGTAATCCGCACGCAGTAATCGACCGGACATTGGGGAATCCAACATGACCATGCACACACTCATCCAGGCCGGGCGCATTCACAGCGGTGCTCGCCTTGCGCGCCGAGGCCTTGCCTTTGCAATCACAGCGGCAATTGCGAGCGCCGCGACTCCCGCGCTGGCATTCCAGTTCGGCGATAGCGACGGACTCAACGGCACGTTGAGCACGACTCTTTCCTACGGTGTTGCCTGGCGCACGCAAGACGCGTCAAGCGATCTGATCGGCAAGGCACAATTCAATCCAACCGCGTTCGCGCTCGGCCTCGGCAGCGCAGCGCAGCGCGCCGCGCTGGGCCGTTTCTCGGTCAATGGCGATGACGGCGATCTGGCTTACGGCAAGTGGGATCCGATCTCGAATGCAGTCGGCGCGAACTTCGACCTTTCAATCAACTACGGGGCGAATTGGGGTGCGTTCATTCGCGCCTACACGTTCTACGATTTCGAAAATTCCGATCGCAGCAATCTATCCGATACGGTCGAGCACAAGGTTGGCAGCGACGCCAAGATTCTTGACGCTTTCGTATTCAACAATTTCACGATCGGAGATACCAACGGAACCGTCCGTGTCGGACGTCAGGTGGTCAGCTGGGGTGAGAGCACGTTCATTCAGCAGGGCATCAACGTGATCAATCCGGTCGATGTATCCAAGTTACGCGTTGCTGGTGCCGAGCTGAAGCAGGCGTTTCTGCCGGTCAACATGATCTTCGGATCGTTCAATTTCAGCGAAGCATTTTCGGCTGAAGCGTTGTACATGTTTGATTTTCAGAAGACCGACCCGGATCCAACCGGCACGTTTTTCTCGACCAATGATTTTGCTGTTCGCGGCGGACGTTACGTCATGCTGAACTTCGGTACGGTGCCGCAGCCGGTCATCAACACCGACCTCTTCGGCACGGTATGCCTCGGACAGAACTACGGCGCCAGCGATACGGGTTTGTCGCCGACCCTGGTCGCCACTGGATGCTCAGCGGCATTTCCGCGCACGGCCGACCGCAAAGCCAAGGACAGTGGCCAGTATGGTTTCGCCTTGCATTATCTGGCAACCGATTTCAACAACACCGAGTTCGGTTTCTATGCCTTGAACTACCACAGCCGCCTGCCGATCATCAGCGGTCGTGCCGTGACCACATCGGCAGCGACATCCGGCAGCTACTTCGTCGAATATCCGGAGGACATTCGCATGTTCGGTCTGAGCTTCAACACGCAGATTGAGAGCGTCGGAGTCGCACTGCAGGGTGAGTTGACCTATCGTCCGAATGCACCTTACCAGGTGGACGACGTGGAGTTGTTGTTTGCCGGTTTGTCGCCGTTGAACGTATTGATTCCACAGCCGGGTTTGCGCTTCAACAGTCAGCTCGGCAATTACGCGCCGGGCGAGGAAATTCCAGGTTACGAACGTCTCAACAGTACCCAGCTCCAGTTCACCGCAACCAAGATCTTCGGACCGGGAAACATCTTCGGTTCCGATCAGCTTGCGCTGGTCGCCGAAGTCGGGTTCGATCAAGTCGATCTGCCAAACAATTTGCGCTTCCAGGGTGACGGCACCGACACCGGAGGCGGCCCTGACGTGCTGAGCGGCAGTCTGCGCAATCCGATCACCCAGATTGGCGGATTCCCGACCCGGTTCTCGTGGGGTTATCGCGCGGCGATGCGCGCCGACTACAACAACGTATTCGGCACAGCGTTCAATCTGTCACCGCGCATCGCGTTCAATCACGATGTCAATGGAACGACACCGGGACCAGGCGGCAACTTCGTCGAAGATCGTAAATCGGTCACCATCGGTGCCGAGGCGACCTATCTCAATCAGTGGTCCTTCGATGCGAGTTACACCAATTTCTTCGGTGGCGGGAGTTTCAACTTGATTAGCGATCGCGACTTCGTCGCACTCTCGGCCAAATACGCATTCTGAGCAGGATGAAAATCATGATCAAGTTCACCCAATCGGCGCTGGCGTTCGCATTGACTACGCTGCTCAGTTCGGTTGTCGCCGCCAAGGGCACACCCGAAGAAGTCGCCAAACTAGGAGTTTCCGGAACGCCGCTGACGCCGACTGGTGCCGAACGCGCTGGCAATGCCGACGGTACGATTCCCGCGTGGGACGGCGGCATCACCCAGGTTCCGGCTGGATTCAAGGAAGGGATGCAGCAGCCCGATCCGTTCCCGGGAGACAAACCGTTGTTCGAGATCACCGCGAAGAACTACAAGGACTACGGCGACAAGATTTCCGCCGGCCAGATCGCGATGTTCCAGAAGTACCCGAACTGGAAAATGGTCGTCTACCAGACTCGGCGTAGCGCAT
>JBDTOS010000133.1:0-7204 GCA_039933095.1 Dokdonella sp. | reverse complement strand
ATCAGGGTCCGGTGTTGCTCGCGATGGTGCCTCGCAACGATGGTCCCGAGTTGAATGCGAAGTTTCAGGACCGCGGCAGCCGCAAGGATTTCTCGGTCGAGATCGAGGATGTGGCGACGGGCGCGTATGTGCTCGAAGTCGGCGGCACGGCGCGTGCGACAGTCAATGTTATCAACGTACCGGGCGGCAGCGAAGGCGAGATCGAATTCCGCAATCCGGTGGAACCTGGCAAGTTGCTGCTCGATTTCGATCCGCGCGGCAAGGCGATCCGCATACTGCGCAACGGAACGGTTGTGCTATCCGGCACCTTTCCAACTGTGCCGGTCGCCGGCAGTCCGACAGGCGGCAACAATGGCGGCGGTAGCAACGGTGGCGGCAATTCCGGCAATGGGAATGGCGGGAGTGGTGGCGGTTCCGGTAGCGGTGGAAGCGGCGGTGGCAACTCTGGAAGCGGTAACGGCGGGAGCGGTGGCGGTGGGAACTCAGGCGGTGGTGGGGACGATGATGGCGACGACGATCACGGTAACCACGGCGGCGATCACCACTGACAGAGAAAGGCTCCGCAAATCTCAATAGCTCAGTACATCAACACCGGAGACTGGATAGCCAGCCTCCGGCGTTTTTTTGCAGACTGGATGGTGCGACCTACTGTTTTTGCATGAACGGATAACGATAGTCGGTCGGCGGCACAAAGGTTTCCTTGATCGTGCGCGGATTGATCCAGCGCAGCAGGTTGAGGATCGAGCCGGCCTTGTCGTTGGTGCCGGACGCGCGACCGCCGCCGAATGGTTGTTGGCCGACGACAGCGCCGGTCGGCTTGTCGTTGATGTAGAAGTTGCCGGCGGCGTTGCGCAGGCGTTCGAGGCCTTGCTGGATTGCATAGCGATCCTGCGCGAATACCGCACCGGTCAATGCGTACGGACTGGTGCGATCGACGAGATCGAGCGTCTCGATCCATTTCTTCTCCTCGTACACGTGCACGGTCAGCACCGGTCCGAACAACTCGTCGCACAAGGTTCGATAGGTCGGATTGGTCGTGACGATAACAGTCGGGCGCACGAACCAGCCTTCCGAGTCGTCGTAAATCCCACCTGCGATGATCTCGGCATCGCTCGCCGCCCTGGCTTCGTCGATGGCGGTCTTCTGGGTCTTGAAACTCGATGCATCGATAACCGCACCGAAGAAATTCGAAAAATCGGCGATATCACCCATCGCAATGCTATCGACTTGTTCGACCAGCGCGTCCTTGATCTTCGGCCACAGATTGCTCGGAATATACACGCGGCTCGCCGCCGAACACTTCTGACCCTGGTACTCGAACGCACCGCGCACGATCGCGGTCGTCAGCGCGACCGGATCGGCGCTTGCGTGCGCGATGATGAAATCCTTGCCGCCGGTTTCGCCGACCAGACGCGGGTAGCTGCGATATTGGTCGATGTTGTCGCTGACCGTGCGCCACATCTGGTGAAACACGCGCGTCGATCCGGTGAAATGGATGCCGGCGAGATCGCGATGCGCGAGTACCGGGTTGCCGATCACCGCACCACTGCCGGGGACCAGATTGATCACGCCGTCGGGCAGACCGGCTTCCTTGAACAATTGCATCAAAAAATGTGCGCTGTATACCGCCGTGCTCGCCGGTTTCCACACGACTGTGTTGCCGCAGAGTGCCGGCGCAGTCGGCAGGTTGCCGGCAATCGAGGTGAAGTTGAATGGCGATACCGCGAACACGAAACCCTCAAGTGGGCGATGTTCGAGCCGATTCCATACACCCGGCGAGCTTTGCGGTTGTTCGCGCAGCAACTGCTCGTAGAACGCGACGTTGAAGCGAAAGAAATCGATCAACTCACACGCGCTGTCGATCTCGGCCTGATGGCAAGTCTTGCTTTGACCGAGCATCGTCGCCGCGTTGATTACATCGCGATACGGCCCTGCCAATAACTCGGCCGCTTTGAGGAAGACCGCGGCTCGCGCCTCCCACGGCAGGTTTGCCCATTCGGGCTGCGCTTTCTTCGCCGCGTCGATGGCTCGTCCGACTTCCGCTTCGCTGCCTTGATGGAATTCGCCAAGCACGTGCGCGTGGCGATGCGGGATCACCGACTTGCCGAGATTCCCGGTCTTGACCGCACTGCCGCCGATGACGAGCGGCATCTCGATTTTCGTCGCCGCCATCTCCTTGAGCATGGCTTGCAAGCTCGCGCGCTCGGGCGATCCGGGCGCATAAGCTTTGACCGGCTCGTTGATCGGCAGCGGTACTTTCGAGATGGCAAGCGACATGGAATTCTCCAGATAAAATGGAGATTTTAGCAGGCCCGCAATTGCAACCGTTTCCCGCGAATCACTTCATGGCTAGCGGGAACGACGGTGCTCTATGCCGATGCCGTGCGACTCAACCGTCCGAGCCAGCGATACAACAGGATCATGATGCCGGCGAATGCGGCGCCGCCAATCCAGATCGACGCATTCTCGAACCCTTCGCCAACGAGTGCGAGCGGTGCAGGGCTGCCCGAAAACACAACGATCGCGGCGAGCAACACGCCGATCAGACTCTCGCCGACGATCATGCCGGATGCGAGCAGCACGCCGAGTTGCTTCGCGGTATCGGGACGGGAAGAAGAACGCTCGGCATTGCGCTCGAACGCCCAGCCGACCACGGCACCGACGACGACCATCAAGGTTGTCGAGGTCGGTAGGTAGATGCCGAGCCCGACCGCGAGTGGCGGCAGGCTCGCCGATGTCTTGCCGCGCAAAATCGCATCGAGCACGATGACGCCAGCACCGATTGCGGCACCGATGCCGATCAGGTTCCAATCGAGATTGCCCTGGATCACACCCTGTGCAAGCGCCGAAATCAGAGCGGCCTGCGGTGCCGGAAGCGCGCGCGCTGGATCAACTCCGGCGGTGCCTGCAAATCCGTAGGCATGATTCAACAGATCGAGAATCGGCGGAATGATCGCGGCACCGGCGATCACGCCGATGACCAGGGCGACCTGTTGTTTCCAAGGTGTGGCATCGACCAACTGGCCGGTTTTCAGATCCTGAAGGTTGTTGTTCGCGATCGTCGCGACTGCGAAGATCACCGACGTGGCGAACAACGCAAACGCGACCATCGCGGGTCCAAGATCCGCCGAGACATAGGGTTTGACGCCCATGACTAGCAACAAGGCCGCGCCAATGACAACGAGAATGCCAACACCCGACAGCGGGCTGTTCGATGATCCGATCAAACCGGCCATGTAGCCGCAAACAGCTGAAACGAAGAAGCTCATCAACACCACATACGTCAGTCCGCCGATGACCAGCGTCCAGAACGAGCCGCCAAGGCCACTGCTGGTGCTGAAATCGGCGAGCAGCCAACCGATTGGAATAAGGCAGGCGAGGGTGATGACGCCGACCCAACCGATCGGAATGTCTTGTTCGGTACGCGGCAAAGTCGCTGCTGCGCCGGCAGCGCGTACGCGCGACGCGGCCATCGCCGAGGTCAGTCCGCTGACCACGGGCTTGACCAGTTTGACCAAGGTCCAGATCGCGGCGACACCGATTGCACCGACACCGACAAAGCGTACCTGATGACTCCACGCTGCCTGTGCGACATCGGCCGCAGCGCCCGTCGCCGCGTGCAACATCGTGTAGTACGGCACCGCGCCGGCCCAGGCGATCACCGCGCCGACGAGGATCGCGATTCCAACCCACAACCCGACCAGATGGCCGACTGCAAACAACGCGAACGACAGGCTGAAGTCGTAGCCGGTCGCGCTGCCGCGATCGCCGAGTCGGAAATACTGGGCGACGTCGCTGGCGAATACCTTGGTCGCAACGACGATCGCGAATGCAGCCGAGACGATCGAGCCAACGACGACTGCGCGCAGACCAGCCTTGCCGACCGCTGCTGCGGATACGTCGCTACCGTCGTCGCTTTCCGAACCGGCACCGATCTTCAGGACCTCGGCGCAAGCGACACCTTCGGGATACGGCAAGTCCGATCCGGTCACGAGCGCGCGCCGCAGCGGAATCGAATACATCACGCCGAGGATTCCACCGAGCGCGCAGATTGCAAACGATGGCCAATACGGGAACCCGGTCCACCAACCGATCATGATCAGTCCGGGCAACACGAAGATGATCGCCGACAACGTGCCGGCCGCCGAGGCGACCGTCTGCACGATGTTGTTCTCCTGCACGGTCGCCCCGCGCAGCGCGCGCAGGATCGCCATCGAGATGACTGCGGCCGGGATCGAGGTCGCGAAGGTCAATCCGGCCTTGAGCCCGAAGTAGACATTCGCTGCGGTGAATACGAGCGTGATCAACACGCCAAGAACAAGACCGCGCACGGTCAACTCGGCGCGCGATTCTGCAACCGGCAAGATTTTGGTATTCACAGCGACGCGCCCCTCGTGGCTGGACTGGGTTGTCCGGAAGTGGGCGAGTTTACGGCGGGATCGGGGATTTGGATATCAGCGTCAAAGTTCGGGGGTTTGACGTGCACGCTAGCGAAGCGGCGTATCGTAAGAAGGACTGTGCGGTTGCGATCAATGAAAAAATCGAACCGCGCAGCGGCGAGATCGTTCGTTCGAAGTTCCTGTCGGGGTAGTCAGGTTCTTCGAGTTCGGCGATCCAGCTGCTGCGCGGTTCGGGCCAATCAACTCAGGGTGAACTGGTTGTCATGCAACCGGCACCATCAGATCAGGTGTTTCGTCGCAAGCGCGACATCGTCGAGACTCCGATCAATTGAATCCGTTCGCGAAAATCTTGTCTGCTCCGAACCCGGTTATGGTTCCGCGCGACAAGCCATTGGTGGCAGTGGGCGCCTCGGTCTGCACAGTCGGCGAAACGATACCGTCTTCCTCCAGTTCCATCGTGCCGGCGATCAGATGATGGGTTGCCGCGTTGTAGGTCGCGTCCTCGGCCGAAACGATGGTTCCGATCTGTACCTGGGCAAAGAACTGCGCGGCGGAAATCGGCTGGTTCTCGTGATCGCGAAATACTGCGGAGCTGGTATCGACTGTGTTGCCGAGGATGGTTAATTCCGGTTGCGCAATGGCCGATACTGGTCCGCGCAAGCGGGTGTCGTTGATGTCGGCATTGCCGCGGTCGCGAATGCGCGTGGCGAACAGGTTGCCTTCGGAATCGACCAGGCCGCGCACTTCGACCTGACGGGTCGAACCGAGTCCGAATGCCGCGATGCCGTCTTCATCGCGCGTCTGCGCCGTGAACTGGACAAGGTTGTCCATGATCGTGATCGATTCGCCCGGCGTCACTGCGGCAGGCGCGACCGGAGCCTCGAAGCGCACCTGCGCTTGAGTGAAATGAACTTCGCGAGCGGTAAGAAGATGCGTTGCGGCGTCGTAGAATCCTTCGGCCTCGACGCGCACACCGACAGCAAGATCATCCGCTGTGCCGCCGCGATATTCGGTCTGTGCGGTGGTGACGACGTCAACGCTGGACATGCTGAACGTTGCGGGTGTCGGTAGCGGGTTGGGCACTGCGGTGATCAGGCCTTCCAGGGAAACCTGGGTGGTGCCGGGCGGTGGGTTGGAGAAGTTCGGGTCTTCGCATTCGAGCTTGAACACCTGTGCGAGGACCGAAGCTGCCGTATAGCCTGCGTTGGCGAACGCCTCGATTTCGACGAAGCTGCCGTTGGCAAGCGGCGGAGTGCAATTGAGCGGCGTGACACCGGTGAAATCGACCGACTGGCTGCCGATCGCAAGCGTCGTGCCACTGAGCCCAGCTACATAGCCCGACAGCTTCCAGTCGTCGAGCGGGTTGGCATGAAATTGCACGCGGGCAGCGACGATCGTGTTGCTGGTATCCATGTAGCCGCTGACCTCGAGCAGACTGCCGACGCTGAGCTGTCCCGGATCGTTACCGGGAACGTCGACGAGCACGGTATCTCCCGTCACCGTGATCGGCTGGTTCAACACCTTGAGCGGATCGACACTGGTCACCGGGCCCTTGAGCAGGTTGCGCAACTCAATCTGGGTTGCATCGCCTGAGGTCGTACTCGGATCGATATTGGCAATGCGAACCAGGGCGTTGAAGCCGCGACCGCCCGCAGCAAATTGCGCGGCACTCATTGCATTGCCATCGAGCGTGATCGAGGTGCCCGACGTAACGTTGAAATTGCGAATGCCGTTGATCGTCACCGCACTCGTGGCCGCGCGAGCGTCTATGCCGGCAGGTGTTTCGGCGAGTGCCGGCGCCGCAATGAGCATGGCGATCGGCAACAGCCAGCGTGCCAGACTCCGACAACGCATGATGATGGGTTCTTGCATGGTATTCATGATTCGGTTCTCCCGGTTACGTATCGAAGTGCATCAGCACGGTATTGATACCCCGCCATCCGGGTAGCCACTCGATGTGATTACCCGGCGTTGCAACCGAGTCTAGGTGTGTGGATTGCGAAGAAACCGACCATGGGTGTTTTCCCCCCTGATCGCTGGGGGATATATGGGAGATGGCGGCGGCGCATCGTGCGCTTCAGGGCGATTTGCCGCTCGACGGTTGGCGCCCCGCACATTGCCGGGACGATGTTCGGCCTGCCTCCGGGCTCGAATCTTGCGGATGAGGCTTTCGGCGAATTGTGGAATGTGTGGCGGAAGTACCAGGCCATCCGCAATCGCCAAAAGTCTCTCGATAGCGGACCGTCATGGTTTCATTCTGAGTCTACAAATCCGGTAGGCCTCCGGAGTTGCGACATCAGGCGCAATGCTAGTCGGCGAAACAATCGAACGGCATCCAGGCATGCAGCCAATGCGATGACGCCATCATCCATGGCGCCATCGCTGTCAGAATCGCAGCAACGACAAGCGCGCCGGCGGCAATTCGCTTCCCTGTTGGTCCGGCACTCAAACCCACGATTCGCCGTGCAGACGCGCTCGTTGCGAGCATCGCCGGCAGAGTGCCGAGACCAAATGCCGTCATGGTGGCGGCGGCGCGCCACGGATTCATCTGGGCTGCGGCGATCAACAACACGCTGTAGACAAATCCGCACGGCATCCAGCCCCAGATCATGCCGAATCCCAGTGCGCGCGGAATACTCGATACCGGCAGCAATCGGCGACCGAGTGGCGCGAGTCGCTGCCACACATAGGCTCCGATTCCGAAGCCGTAACCATGCGCGCGACCGAGTACGCTGAGGGCGGCGAGAATGAGGGCGACAGCGGTCATTACGCGCAGGCCACGACGCACGAACTCGATATCGAGC
>JBDTOS010000132.1:0-7229 GCA_039933095.1 Dokdonella sp. | reverse complement strand
GCGAAGGTAACGTGCAGTTTGATCTGCCAGTCGAGGTTCGAGGGTGAAGTTGGCGGCGCGACAAAGACATCGACCGCCAGCAGTGCAGCCGCGAGCGGAAACACGATGACACCAAGCCCGGCCACCGGACGCGAGAGATTGACCAGCAAGGTCACGATTGCGATGACAAACCCAACGGCGGAAAGCGCCGCGAAGAAATGCAGATCAAGACCGCCACGATGCATGCCGAACAACAGGACCGTATGCAACAACGACGCAATCCACGCGAGTGTGAGCATGATCGATCGCGGCGTATCGCTGCGTCCGGTCAGCGGCAACGCAAGCAGACCTGCCGCAGCGAGGTAGCCGGCAATGGCGAGCAAGGCGATGCAGATGGTGAGCATTGCGGAAGTGTCGCATAGCCACTTGCTGTGGGGGAATGCAATCGGTCGCGGTCGACCTCGCTGGTATACTCCGCGCCCCGGAAAACCCCAAGCGGTTGTCGCATGTTCGAGTCGCTTAGCCAACGCCTTTCTTCCACCGTCGAGCGCCTGCGCGGGCGCGGTCGTTTGACCGAATCGAATATCCGCGAGTCGTTGCGCGAGGTGCGCATCGCGTTGCTCGAAGCGGATGTCGCGCTGCCGGTGGTGCAGGCGCTGATCCAGCGCGTGCAGGTGCGCGCGATCGGCCAGGAAGTGCTCAAGAGTCTGACGCCGGGTCACGCGCTGGTGAAGGTGGTACGCGACGAACTAACCGCCGTGATGGGCAGCGTCAACACCGACCTCAATCTCGCCGCCGCACCGCCGGCAGTCGTATTGATGGCCGGATTGCAGGGTGCAGGCAAGACCACCACGGTTGCAAAGCTTGCGTTGTTCCTGCGCCAGCGCAAAAAGAAAAAGGTCATGGTGGTCAGTTGCGACGTCTATCGACCGGCCGCGATCGAGCAATTGCGTACGCTGGCCGAACAAGTCGAGGTGCTGTTTCATCCATCGAGCGGCGAGCAGGATCCGATCGCGATTGCGAAATCAGCTCTCGATGCCGCGCGCCGCAATTTCGCCGATGTGCTGATCGTCGATACAGCCGGTCGTCTGCATATCGATGCGGAGATGATGGGCGAGATCAAGCAACTGCACGACGTGCTCGATCCTATAGAGACATTGTTCGTTGTCGATTCGATGACAGGCCAGGACGCCGCCAACGCGGCCAAGGCGTTTTCCGAAGCGTTGCCGCTGACCGGTGTCGTGTTGACCAAGACCGATGGCGATGCGCGCGGCGGCGCCGCGCTGTCGGTGCGCTACATCACCGGCCGGCCGATCAAGTTCATCGGTGCCGGCGAGAAACCTGACGCGCTCGAGCCGTTCCATCCTGATCGCGTCGCCCAGCGCATTCTCGGCATGGGCGATGTGTTGTCGCTGGTCGAGGATGTCGAGCGCAAGATCGATCAGGAGAAGGTCAAGAAACTGGCCGACAAGGTGCTCAAGGGCAAGCGCTTCGATCTGAACGACATGCGCGACCAACTCGACCAGATGATCAACATGGGCGGCATGGCCGCGATGATGGAAAAACTGCCGACCGGGATGGGCGTGCCGGATCATTTGAAAGCGCAAATGGGCGACAAGTCGGTGACCGGCATGATCGCGATCATCAATTCGATGACCAGGAAGGAACGCCGGCATCCCGACTTGCTCAACGGCTCGCGGCGTTCGCGTATTGCGCGGGGTTCGGGCACTCAACCGGCCGACGTCAACCGCCTGCTCAAGCAATATCAGCAGATGGAAAAGATGATGTCGAAGCTCGGCAGTGGCGGAGCCAAGGGCCTGATGCGGCAGATGAAGGGCGCAATGCGCGGTCCCGGCGCAGGCGGATTGATCCCCGGCAGGCGCTGATGGGCTGATCTCGCCAAACCGGGCGACTCGCGATCCGAGCTTTATTTTTGCCTGAATTCAGCTAGAATACCCGGCTCACTTCGCGGGCTCGGCGTCTCGTTGCTGCCTCCCCGCCATAATATCCTTATATTTCAGAGAATTACGATGGTAAAGATTCGCCTGTCCCGTGGCGGCGCCAAGAAGCGTCCGTTCTACCACATCATCGTCACCGACCAGCGCAATGCGCGCGACGGTCGCAATATCGAGCGCGTGGGCTATTTCAACCCGATCGCTGCCGGCAAGGATGTGCGTCTGGAACTCAACACCGAACGCGTCAAACACTGGATTTCGCACGGCGCCCAGATGACCGAGAAAGTGCGCTCGTTGTTCAAGGAAGCGGGCAAGGCACCGGCAGCAGCGCCAGCGGAAACGCAAGCGGCTGCTTGATTGATGTGGTTGGCAGCGCTGATCGCCCGCTGTTTGCGGGACGCTCGCAAGCTGACCGACGCATCCTGATCGGCAGGATTGTTGGATTGTTCGGGGTTCAGGGTGCGGTAAAGCTCGAATCCTGGACCGAACCAAGGACGCAGATTTTTCGCTACCAGCCGTGGTTGTTGAAATCGGCCAGCGGGGAACGCGAGATTCGCGACTGCACCGGACGTGCGCAGGGCAAAGGTCTAGTCGCCGAATTGCCCGGTGTCGACGACCGCGACAAGGCCGCGAGCCTGGTCGGCAGCGAGATTTGGGTCTGGCGCTCGGCGCTGCCCAAAGCAAAACGCGATGAATATTACTGGGTCGATCTCGAAGGACTCGAGGTCATCACCGTAGACGGCGTGGCGCTCGGAAGAGTGACGCACCTGTTCTCGACTGGTGCCAACGATGTGCTGGCGACCAACGACGGTAAACGCGAACGGCTGATTCCGTTCGTATTCGGCCAATACGTCAAGGATGTGGATTTTGATGCAGGGCGGATCACGGTCGATTGGGATCCGGAGTTCTGATTCGGAAATGTTCTGACCCAGAAAAGTATTGATGCAAGGCAGGTTTTGAGGCAGGCAATCGCGCGATGCGCATCGACGTCATCACGCTGTTTCCGGAACTGATCGAAACCTGCGCCGGCATTGGTGTAGTTGGACGGGCGCAGGAACGCGGACTGTTGCAAGTACGGACATGGAACCCGCGCGATTTTGCCAGCGACAAGCACCGCAGCGTCGATGATCGGCCCTGCGGCGGCGGTCCAGGCATGGTGATGATGATCGACCCGTTGCGCGCAGCACTCGCGAAAGTGCGCGATGACGGAGTCAAGGCAAGAACGATTTATCTGAGTCCGCAGGGAAGCAGGCTCGATCAGGCCAAGGTGGCGCAGCTCGCACGCGAGGACCGGTTGATCCTGCTGTGCGGTCGCTACGAAGGCGTGGACGAGCGCGTGATGGAGCACGAGATCGACGAGGAAATTTCAGTCGGCGATTACGTGTTGTCCGGTGGCGAGTTGGCAGCGGCGATCGTGATCGACGCGGTCGGCAGATTGCAGGATGGCGCGTTGAACGATGCGCAATCGGCCGGGCAGGATTCGTTTTCCGACGGTCTGCTCGATTGTCCGGATTACACTCAACCGGTGCGCCACGAGTTTGGTGATGTGCCGACAGTATTGTTGTCAGGCGACCACGCGGCAATTGCGCGCTGGCGCCGCAAGCAGGCGCTCGGACGCACCTGGTTGAAGCGCCCGGATTTGCTGGCGCGGATTGAGCTGGATACGGAATCGCGCCGCTTGTTGCAGGAGTTTCGTCAGGAGTTCCTGCGCGAGAAGGCAGAAGAGAATTAGTCAGCAAGAATTTGGGTGCCGGATCGAAATCAAACGGTCACGGCGACACGTCAGAATCAGCACCTATCAGTGAGTGTCATGAACATCATTCAACAATTCGAAGCCGCCCAGATGACCCGCACGTTTCCGGCGTTTTCGCCGGGCGATACGGTGGTCGTCAACGTCAAGGTCAAGGAAGGCAATCGCGAACGCGTGCAGGCCTACGAAGGCGTCGTCATCGCCAAGAAAAATGCCGGCCTCAATTCGGCATTTACGGTGCGCAAGATTTCCCACGGCACTGGCGTTGAGCGCGTATTCCAGTCGCACAGCCCAGTGATCGATTCGATCGAAGTGAAGCGACGCGGCAAGGTCCGTGGCGCCAAGCTCTATTACCTGCGCGGACTCGAAGGCAAGGCCGCGCGCATCAAGGAAGATCTCGGCGCAACCGCCGCCGCGAAAGCCAAGGCCAAACAGGCTGCGGCAGATTTGGCTTCGTCGGATCAAGCCGCCTGATCGGTATTCCCCCCTTGGAGCATTGAGTCGCGTCTATGCTCCTCGTCGCAATACGGCCGCCGCAAGGCGGTCGTATTGTTTTTCCGGCAACGCGATTAAATCCATGCGTGCCAATCCATAAATGTATTGAAACTTCGCACGGTGAACCCCATCAGCGTTGCAGGATACGTTTTCCTTGAGGCCTGCCCGCATGAACGCACCTGCTGAAACCCGCAAGTTCGAAGCCGAAGTCGCCCAGGTCCTGCACCTGGTGACGCACTCGCTTTATTCGCACAAGGAAATTTTCCTGCGCGAACTGATTTCCAATGCCTCCGACGCCTGCGACAAGCTGCGCTTCGAGGCGATTGCCGCGCCCGAGTTGAGCGCCGACGACCCCGAACTCCATATCGATGTTCGCTGGGACAAGGACGCACGCACGCTGACGATCAGTGACAACGGCATCGGCATGACCCGCGATGAGGTCGTCGAGAATATCGGCACGATCGCACGTTCCGGCACACGCAAATTTCTCGAAGCGCTGAGCGGCGACGCGCGCAAGGACACGCAGTTGATCGGCCAGTTCGGCGTCGGCTTCTATTCGGCGTTTGTTGTTGCCGACAAGGTCACATTGACGACGCGCCGCGCCGGTGCCGCGTCCGAAGACGGCGTGAAGTGGGAATCGACCGGCAGCGGCGAATACACGCTCGAAACCGTCACCGAAGCGCAACGTGGAACCACAGTTACGTTGCATCTGAAAGCCGAAGAGGACGAATTTCTCGATGGCTGGAAATTGCGCGATCTGATCGCGCGTTATTCCGATCACGTCGCGTTTCCGATTCGCCTGCCGAAGCAGAAAGACGGAATACCGACTGACGAATTCGAAACCGTCAATCACGCATCGGCGTTGTGGACGCGACCGAAGAACGAACTGAAGGACGAGGACTACCAGTCGTTCTACAAATCGATCAGTCACGACTTCAACGATGCGCTGGCGTGGACGCACAACCGCGTCGAGGGCAAGCAGGGTTATACGTTGCTGTTGTACGTCCCATCGAAACCTCCGTTCGACGCGATGTTTACCGGCCGCGACGATCGGCGTGGACTGAAACTCTATGTGCGCCGCGTCTTCATCATGGACGCGAGCGAGCAGTTGTTGCCGGCGTACCTGCGGTTCGTGCGGGGGGTGGTCGATTCCGACGATCTGCCGCTCAATGTCAGCCGCGAAATTCTTCAGGACAATCGACTGGTTGCACAGATTCGCGCAGCGTGCGTCAAGCGCGTGCTCGACCTGCTGGAAAAACTCGCCAAGGATGAACCGGAGAAATTCGCTGACTTCACGCGCGAGTTCGGCAACGTACTCAAGGAAGGCATTGCCGAAGACACCGCCAATCGCGAGCGCATCGCCAAGCTGCTGCGTTTCGCCTCGACGACGTCGGAAGGCCAAGCCAAGACCGTGTCGCTCGATGATTACATCGGCCGCATGCAAGTCGGACACGACGCGATCTATTACGTCACCGCCGATACCTACGCGGCGGCAAAAGGCAGTCCGCAGATCGAGGCATTGAAGGCGCGTGGTATCGAAGTGCTGCTGATGTTCGATCGCATCGACGAATGGATGCTCGGTTATCTGGGCGAATACGCCGGCAAGAAAATGCGTCACGTGGCCAAGGGTGAACTTGACCTCGATGCGGCCGAAGGCGCTGACGCCGACAAGCGCAAGGAGACCGAACAGGCCGCCGAAGGTGTAGTCAAGAAGCTCAAGGACGTGCTCGGTGAGCGCGTGCGCGACGTGCGCGTCAGTCATCGGCTGACCGATTCGCCGTCCTGCCTGGTGCTCGACGAGTACGAGATGGCGCTGCACATGCAACGCCTGATGCGCGAAGCCGGGCACGAGGTGCCGGGTGGAAAGTCGGTGCTCGAAATCAATCCCGGTCATCCGCTCGTACAGCGGTTCGAAAACGAAACCGACTCGGCACGTGGCGAAGATCTCGCCTTGCTGCTGCTGGAAGAAGCCCAAGTTGCCGAAGGTGCACAACTCGACAACCCAGCCGCTTTTATTCAGCGATTGAATCGCGTGATCGCTACCTCAGTCTAGGTATGTCGAAGTTATTCGCCGACGAAATCGCAACGAACCCCAATCGTACCGCCTTTATTGGCGGCGGCAATATGGCGCGCAGCCTGATCGGTGCGCTGATACGCGGCGGCACGTCGCCGATGTTGATCGCCGTGGCTGAACCGCATGAAGAACGCCGTGCCGCGCTCGCGCACGACTTCCGCATTGCCGCAATGGATCGCGCGCACGCAATCGAATCGGGCGCAGGTACGCTGGTTCTCGCGGTCAAACCGCAGGTGATGAAAGCGGTTTGTGGCGAACTTGCTGACTACCTCGGCGCGGCCCGTCCGCTGATCGTTTCGATTGCGGCTGGCGTGAAACTCGCTGACATCGATCGCTGGCTTGGCGGTGGCTTTCCGATTGTGCGCTGCATGCCGAATCTGCCGGCCATCGTCGGCGCTGCGGCGGCCGGATTGATCGCGAATGCGCACGTGGACGCGGCTCAGCGCAAACGCGCGCAGGCGATACTCGATGCCGCCGGCATCAGCGTCTGGATCGACGATGAAGCACTCATGGATGTCGTCACCGCGCTGTCTGGCTCGGGACCCGCGTACTTCGCCTTGCTCGCCGAGGCACTCGAAGATGCTGCGGTTGCCGAAGGACTACCGCGCGAGACTGCCCGCACACTGGCAATGCAAACCTGCCTCGGGGCCGGACGTCTGCTCGTCGACGGCGAAGACACACCGGCCAGTTTGCGTGAACGCGTGACGTCACCGGGCGGAACTACGGCTGCTGCGCTGAAGATATTTGCCGATGGCGGCCTGCGCGATCTCATTGCCGACGGCGTTGCTGCTGCGACGGCGCGCGGTCGCGAGCTGTCCAAGGGCGGAGAGTAGTTTTCCCGGGACTGCTCATCGCGCCTCGTCTATCGCAGGAACGGCAAGCGAACACTCGCGCAAAGCAGTGTCCGCCAGCGAACACAGAGACCGAACACGGGCGCCAAACTCCCCGATAAAAATAAGCTATATCAATTATATAG
>JBDTOS010000131.1:0-7283 GCA_039933095.1 Dokdonella sp. | reverse complement strand
GGAACCGGAACGCGGCAGGCTGACGATGAAGATCACCTCATCACCCTGCGCCTTCTGACTGCCAACGAGCGGCGGCGTAAACCGGGCGAGCAAATCGTCCATTTCCGCACTGCACGCTGCCCGATCCCACGGCACCCGTTTGCGCATGCGCGCATTGACGGCATCGAGCACGGCCATCGAACGATCCAGATCGCCGCGGTCATCAAGCGCCTGTGCGAGGGCAAAGCCGCAGGCAATGCGATTGTCTTCCCTGCTCGCGTCGTCATTCGCCACTCGCTCAAGCTGGGCGACATCAGCATCACTGAAATGCGTGGTCTTGAGATTCGCCAACCCCCACCAGGCCCAGCCCGCCTGCGGCTGGCCATTCAGCACCTTGCGATATTGCTTCTCGGCAGTCGCCACGTCGCCGCGCGCCTTGCTGGTCAGGTCGATCAGCAGCACCTGCGCCTCGACCAGTTTCGGATTGAGCTCAACAGCGCGCTCGAGCGCGGTGATCGCGGTATCGGTTTGCGCCAGCTTCACATGCAGTCGCCCGCGATTGAACCAGACGCCAGCATCACGTGGCGTCAACGCGCAGGTACGTTCGTAGGCAGCGAGTGAGCGGTCGAATTCCTCGCTCTCGGCCAACGCGATCGCCAGTGCGTGCTGCACGGCGGCGTCCTTCGGCAGGTTTTCGGCGGCATGAGCCAACGATCCGGCCGCCTGCTGAAACAAGCCGCGTCGGAACAACAACATTCCGTGCAGGCGGACCACGCGCACATCATTCGCTCCCAGCGCGACCGCGCCGGCAAACAGGCGATCAGCAGCGGCAAGATCGCCGCTTTGCAACGCACGTTCGGCGTCGGCAAGGATTCGATCGAGACTGACGGAAGAGGATTTGGCGGGGTTCGACATTGTTTTGCTTGCTGTGGTCATGACATCGGGGGCACATGGCATTGGGATCAGGCTCATTTTCGCAGATCAAACTGCCTCATGCTCTACATCAGCTCGCGAAACAGATTTTGTTCATCGTTTCGCCCATGTCACGATGATCGATTCGAGTGCCCTGCTTACTCACAAACGCAGCAGTTGTAGTCGGCTAGGACGTTTGTCGATCGGTGCCAAATCACTCTTTGCCCGGAGCCTTCGCGGGCGGAAACGTCAGCGATTGCGGCGGCCGCATCCTTGGCGTCATCGCGCCGGTGATCGACTCGGCACCGTGCTCGAACACTATCGATCGCTACCAGTGCAAGCGGCGCTCACCCAACACATCGGGTGAGCCACTCGCATACCGTGCGCTCTTTATGGTGGCGTCGAGGTAGAGGGAAGAGCGCACGCACGGGTGCAAACCATGGCAGCTTCAGCCAACAAATGATCTTTGGCAGAAAATGCACGTTTTATGTCATTTCTGCCACGATGCGTCCGCCAACAATGGCGCTACGGCATCCCGCCGTGCCCAAGGAAAAGATCATGAACGCTGCCAATGTCGAGAAGAAAGCTTGTGCTTGCTGCAAGTGCGTGGAATGCAAATGCGTGGACTGTCGCTGTTGCAAGTGCAATGAGTGCACCTGCGCTGGCAAGTGACACACAACCGGAAAGGAGCCGAAAGGCTCCTTTCTTGTAAATGCTATGCGGTTTCCGGCATAAGACCAGATTCGCAGTGGCAGTAAATGCACGATTTATGTCATTCCTGCCGCGGCGCATCCATCAACAATGTTTCATCGGCATCCGCCGTTGACCATGGGAATCAAAATGAACGTGTCTTCTCGCCACACCCTCGCGTCCGCCGTCGCGGCGATCGTTATGACTGTAGCTTCGATATCTGCTGTAGTCGGTCAGTCTCCAGCATTTCTGCTAACGCACGCCACCAAGAGTTCGGGGATCGAACCGCAAGGCGTTAAAGTCGCGCCGAGCGTCGAATATCCGGGGTTCAAGAAATGATCACGATAACTAACCGAAAAACGCGCCGGGTCGTCCTGCTCGCGCACGACCGGATGAACCTGCTCGATCTCGCCGGTCCGTTGCAGGCGCTATCCACCGCGAGCAAGCGCTTTTCCGGCACCGGCCCTGCCCTGTACGAAACCATCATCGCCTCCGTCGAGGGTGGCCTCGTCGCCACCAGCGCGGATTTGCCGATCATGACGGTGGCGCTGTCAGCCCTGGACGGTATCGCGATCGATACACTCATCGCTCCGGGCGGCAGCAAGGACGACAAAATGCACGCGCCACCGGGCCTGGTGGCGTGGATCGCGCTGCGTGCGCCGCAGGTGCGCCGGTTGTGTTCGGTCTGCACCGGCGCGTTTTTGCTCGCCGCCGCTGGCACCCTGGATGGAAAGCGCGTCGCGACACATTGGGATTGGGTCGCACGATTGGAAAAACTCCATCCCGCGATCCATGTGGACGCGGACCGAATCTTCATTCAGGACGGATCGATCTGGACATCGGCCGGTGTCAGTGCGGGTATCGATCTCACTCTCGCACTGATCGAGGAAGACTACGGCCATCGCGTCGCAATCGAAACCGCGCGACAACTCGTGATGTTCATCAAACGATCAGGTGGACAATCGCAGTTCAGCGTTCCGCTCGCAGCGCAATCCGATGCGACCGGCAAGTTCGCCGATCTGCATGTCTGGATCGCCGCCCACATTGCCGACGACCTCGGCATCGAGCGGCTCGCCGAACAGGCCGCCATGGCGCCGCGCACCTTCGCGCGCGCCTACGTGGATGCGCACGGACGCACCCCGGCGAAGACGGTCGAAGCGATGCGCATGGAAGTCGCCTGCCGAGCACTCGAAGAAACCAGCCTGCCGCTGAAAACAATCGCGGCTCGCGCAGGTTATGGCAACGAGCAAAGTCTGCGCCGCGCGTTCCAGCGCCAGTTCGGCGTCAGCCCGATCCAGTACCGCGAGCGGTTCTCGGTACGTAACGATGCCGCAACGAAGGAATCAGGGACTGCGATCGAACGCAAGTAACGTCGGGTATCGCCCCTCGCAAAATGCTATTTTTAGGGCAACAAAGGGGAACCCGATATGAGCATTCGCCACCTGCCAACTCTGCTGCTTTGCTGTTTCCCACTGCTTGCCAATGCGGCGTCACCGACGGCAAGCGCCGAGTACGACGTCATCATCCGCAATGGCCACATCATCGATGGCACCGGATCACCCTGGTATTCGGCGGATCTGGCGATAAAGGACGGCCGCATTGCGGCGATCGGCCAGTTAGCCGACGCGCAGGCGAAACGCAGCATCGATGCGCACGGCATGGTCGTTGCGCCCGGTTTCATCGACATGCTCGGGCAATCGGAAATCACCGTGCTGATCGATCCGCGCCTGCCTTCGAAGATCTTCCAGGGCATCACCACCGAGATCACCGGCGAGGGCACGTCCATCGCGCCGCTCAACGACGCCATGATCAAGGAGGCGCAACCCGGCCTCGATCACTACGGCATCAAGGCGGACTGGCGCACGCTCGAGGGTTACTTCGCGCGACTGCGCAAACAAGGCATCGGCATCAACATTGGCACGTACTTCGGTGCGGCATCGGCACGCGAGATGGTGATCGGCTACGAAAATCGTGCACCGACTGCGGCTGAGCTCAAGCAGATGCAGGCCCTCGTCGCCGACGGCATGCGCCAAGGCGCGCTGGGCCTTTCGACCGCGTTGCAATACGCACCGGCGCCGTATGCGACCACCGACGAATTGATCGCACTCGCCCAGACGGCCTCCCGCTACGGCGGCATCTATGCGACGCACATGCGCAGCGAGGGCGATAAGGAAATGGCGGCGCTCGACGAGACGTTCCGCATCGGCCGTGAAGCGCACATTCCAGTGGAGATTTTCCACCTCAAAGCATCCGGCAAATCCAACTGGGGCAAGATGCCGCAGATCATTGCGCGCATCGAAGCGGCACGCGCCGATGGCATCGATGTCGCTGCGGATACCTACGCCTACACCGCATGGCAAAACACCTTTTCCGCAATCATCCCGCCGTGGGCGCATGAGGGCGGCGACAGCAAGCTCATCGAGCGCCTGCGCGATCCCGCCATGCGCGCCCGCATCCGCAAGGACATGACCACGCCGGATGCCAGCTGGGACAACGAATGGCTCGCCATCAACGGTCCGCACGACATCCTGATCAGCATCACCACCAATCCGGAGCTGGCCAAGTACCAGGGCATGCGCATCGACGAGATCGCCAAGCAATGGAACAAGGATGCCATCGACACGATCATGGATTTCCTGATCGAGGACAAGGCCGCGACCGGAGTGGTCATCTTCTGCATGGACGAGCCCGACGTGGAACTCGCGCTGAAGCAGCCCTGGGTATCGATCGACAACGATTACCCCGGCACCTCGCCCGACGGAATCCTCGGCAAGGATCATCCGCACCCGCGCGCCTACGGCACGTTTCCACGCATCCTGTCGAAATTTGTCCGCGAGCAGAAGCTGCTCACCCTGCCCGACGCCATCCGCAAGTTCAGCGCGCTGCCGGCGCAGCGAATGCATCTCAATGATCGTGGCGTTCTCAAGCAAGGTCTATGGGCGGACGTCGTCGTATTCGATCCGCACACCATCCACGATGTCGCCACCTACGAAAAGCCCAACCAGCTGTCCGTCGGCATGCAATACGTCCTCGTCAACGGCCAGCCCGTGATCGATGGCGGCAAGATGACGGGAACCTTGCCGGGCATGATTTTGCACGGCGCGGGATACGTGGCGCGCTGAGGCGTCAGGGGAACAACTAGATCGACCAGCGATGCGCTTCCGCATTCGCAGCGGACGCGCTATCCGCTTAGGCTGAACTCCGTCGACCACCTCAAGGTAGATCGCCGCGCGTACCTGAGAACTAAGATGTCTGTCACGCTGCTATTTTGGCTCGCTTCTTCGCCGACCTGTCAACCGAGGCAGTCTGCCAAGAACAAGTATGGCCGCCGCGGTGACACGCTTTTCTACTTCCTCAGGATCTCCAGTCTTTCCTTGGTTCAATACGCGTTCTGCTATCTGGCGAAAATCGGCCTGCATCCGTTGTTCGTTAGCATCCATCACTAGGCGGAAAGTGTCTTCTTTCTCAGTCCGATCGCTCTTCCATCCGTTCACGTGGTCGCTCCAAGCACCGATGCGCACTCCGATATACAACACTATCGCGAACTTCCATGAGCATCCGCCAGTCATGCAAGCATGAAAAAACATTTTGTCCGCCAAGCGACGTTTGGCGGAACTTCCAGCCGCTTGATCGCAAGCATAATCGTGGACAATCGACGCTCGTCGATAGTCACCAGTGTAAGGCGACCCAATTAACGTCCAAAGTGCACGAGGAATGGATGCCCCGTCCATCTGCTCGTAACCCATAGGCACTTCCCATCGCCTGCCGTGCGGGTCGTCATACCAAAAGTCAGCTAACAGTCGCATACGCCGGTCAGGAACAGCTTCCGTAAGCCATTCCGTCTGTGGTTCTCCCGAAAAAACGGCCTCATTTTTCATTAACCGACCTCCAGAAGCAATAGTGCTCGGCTCGTCAAATATTACGGAATTATACCTAGCCCACGCGCGAAAGGACACCCAGTTAGGCAGGAAAAAACACGGTTTTGCGACGGTCGTATTTTCGGTACTTCGGGCACTATTCGGCGCAGCGGCACCGCTAGTCGATAAACGTATTTATGGTCCCCATCGACATGTGTTCTATCGCGATTCGGTCCGGCTCACCCGGCGCTGGGCCGAGAAATCTAGCGCGGTTGTCGTAGACCCTGCGCATTTTTGCAGTAATGTGTGTTTTGGTATCACCGGTTTGAAATTGGTAAGCGACGCCGCAAATAATAAAAACGTTGCTAGCTCTATCGCTATCGAACGGACCTGGAGCCAATTCCATGGTAATTTCCAGTTTATCCCCGCTGAAAATTATATCGCGCGACCAGCGATCCGGACCAAGTTCGCCAGCGGCAGTTCTGGCAGCTTCCTCAAGCCCGGCTGGCAATATTACCTCGCTCATAAATCGAGCAAACGTGACAACCCGAATGGCCGGGGACAGTCCAGCATTTTCGATTTTTAAGGAAAAGGAACCCTTAATGGTCCCTTTCTCCACGACAATAGGCATAGCGCCCCTAATTTCGAACTTCAACCAAGGCCGTACTTGCATCAAGGTCGCTTTAGCGGTGTTTTCGGCGCTCTTGGCAGTCCGGTCGGCGATTCCAGACGCATCTCGCATTTCCCGCAGTTGCATGTAGAACATGCCAAGCTGACCGATCGCGACGGCGAAAATAAGAAATGTGGCGAGAGTAAGCCAGAAAGTATAGGTCGCAAGATTTCGCGTTTCGTCAGCGATCTGCCTATCTGCCTCGATATTTTGTTCGGTATCCTCGCCGGACTCGGATACGTTATCGGTTTCGATCTTTCCATTCTGCGAAACCGGGAAATCTTGGACGGCTGTCTTCTCGGTGCTTCCACTAGCTTGTGCTTGGGTGGGTTCGCTCGTGTGATTCTTGTTAGGTGCTGCTGATGAGGCAGCCACGCAAGCAACCACGATCAGCACAGCTAGTTGTACGCGGATCAACATGCCTGCGCGCTTACTCGTCATCCCATCTCCCGCGCCAACCGCAGCATCCCATCCTCTCCCACCACCCTCGTCGTCCTCTGCCCGTTCTCGATCCCGATCACGGTGTGGAACACATCCCTGCTGAAGATCGCGTTGCCGAAGTACCACGAATGGCTTTGCGCGCCGGCGGAACCTAACGGCTTGTCAGCTTTCTGCACTTTCTTGTCTGACGCGAGCAGCGCGTAGTAATCGGTGCAGTCGACGTTGACGGCCATCCTAGGGCTGTCGCTCGGCAGGCCGATGCGGCCGACGCGCGGTGCGACGCCGAGGCGCTTGACGTTGGAGATGTCGAGCACGCTGTCGTTGCGGTTGCGGCACTTGATCAAGCACTGGTTGGTCAGGCGCAGGCAGTGGCGGTACACGGACGTCGCGCCGGAATCGTCCGCGCTCATCGAGCCGGACGACACATCGCCGGCCGCGAACATGAGCTGACTGACCAGCCACGACGATTGCGCAAGCTGGGTGTCGTCGGCGTCGTCGAACACTTCGCGCATTAGGGTCACTTGCCAATCTGCTGCTTCTTGAAGGTGTCTCGCAATCCCGCCGAGACCGCATCGATCTCTCGCTTTTTCTGCAGAAATGCCCTCTCCCCTTCCTGCAGCTGACAATTGCGCGATAGCGTTGTTGCACCGTCCGGCGTATGCGCGGTTACGTCCTGCACGTTGACGACAACAGCCAACGTGTCGCCGAGCGGTTCCAACGCGAGGCACACCTTG
>JBDTOS010000130.1:0-7290 GCA_039933095.1 Dokdonella sp. | reverse complement strand
CCGGTGACGTGCCGCAGAACAAGCGCGAGAAACTACTCGCGCGTTTCCAGAAAGGCGATATCGACATCCTCGTCGCGACCGATGTCGCCGCGCGCGGACTGCATATTCCGGCTGTGTCGCACGTGTTCAACTACGATCTGCCGCAGGATGCCGAAGACTACGTTCACCGCATTGGTCGCACTGCGCGCCTCGGTGCCGAAGGTGACGCGATCAGTTTTGCCTGCGACAAGTATGCGCAAGGCCTGCCCGATATCGAGGCTTATATCGACCAGAAGATTCCGGTTGCCAGCGTCGATCCTGCGATGCTGATTGCGCCGCCACGGCGGGCCAACGCAAAAACATACATCGAGGAAGACGACGCCGAGGACGCTGCCCGCAACACTGCACCACCGGAGAGTCACGCTGGCAAAGGTCCGCGCAAACCGCCACGTTCGCGCACTGGTGCCGGTCCGAGCAGGGGCGCGTCGCGCGAGCAAGTTCGGCCCGCTCGCCAGGCCCCGAAGCCTGCGCAGCAAACGCCGACCGTTGCCAAATCGAGCGAGTCGGCGCGTGCTGTGGCGGCGGCCGTCGATGGCGATCGCGCTGAGAATACGACCGATCCGGCAAGCAAACCGGCGCGTCGTCGTCGGGGCGGTCGCGGGCGTGGCAAGCCCGGCGAGAATGGTACGCGCAACGCGGATGGCAGCGCGGCGAAGTTCGGCAATGGCTCAGATCATCAAGGACACAGCGTCGCCGCTCGCGACCACGGCGACAGCCGTGAGCACAGTCACATTCGCGAAGAACATCCGCGTCGCAGCAAGGAGACAGCGGCTCCCGCAGCGGCAACGGTTGCACCGAAGAAACCCGGATTTCTCAATCGGCTCGGTCGTCTGTTCAGTCGCCGCTGAGCTGTCAATCAAGATCCACGGCAAAGCATGTCGGCGCGCCGACATCCCGAAGATCGCCGCCACGCGTCCGGCTTTGTTACGCTTGGCGCTGGATTCACCGATATCCCAAGTCAAACATGCTCAATCGCGGACTCAATCACCTGACTTCGATCGATCGTAGCCGCTATTCCGAGTGGGCGGCGCGCGCGTGTCTTGTCTTGCTTGCCGCGCTTGCGATCTGGCTGCTGGTGCGTCTTGTCTGGGCAGTGGTGCCGCGCGGCGATGTTGTCGCCGATGTCGTCCCGGCACGGCTCGCCACCACGTCGACGAGCGAGGCGTCAGTATCGGTTGCGAAGTGGCATTTGTTCGGTAACTCCGCGACGCCAGCCAGCGCGATGCGCAATGCCCCTGCCACAACGCTTGCACTCACCCTGCGCGGCACTGTCGCCGATCGCAATGCCAAGACCGGCGTTGCCGTGATCAGCGATGCACAGGGCCGCGAAAGGACCTATCGCGTCGGCGACGAGATCGAAAAAGGTGCGACTCTCGATGCGGTCTATCCAAACCACGTGGTGCTGACCCGCGATGGCGCGCAGGAAAGCCTGCAACTTCCGGTTGATCGCATCGGTGCGATGACAGGTGCGACGGATCGAGCAGACTCCATCGCCACGACCGCATCCGGCAATGGGGGAACATCCGGTGTCACTCCGATCCAGAATTCCGCTGGTTCGGCAACCCCGATGTTTGTCGCCCCGGCCGCGATGAACGGTGCAGTCGACTGGCAGAAGACGATGAATCAGGTGCGCGAAAATCCCGCACAACTGAGCCAGTACGCGCAGCCGGTTTTGCAGGACGGCCGTGTACTCGGCGTGCGGGTGAGGAACCTCGATGCTGCCACGATGGCGAGAATCGGATTGCAGGACGGCGACATGGTCACTGCGGTCAACGGCATCCCGGTCGATTCGCCATCGCGCGCGGCGCAGATCATGGCGACGCTGAAGGACGCAAACAGCGTGAAGGTCACCGTATTGCGCGGCGGTAAGGCCACCGAACTCAACGTCGGAATCAGGAACTGACGCAGAATGCGTCGTCGCCAGACACCCTTTGTCCAGGAACCAGCAACCAAAGCGATCTCAATGAGCGTCCGACTGAAATTCGTCTCCATAGCCGCAAGCCGCATGGTCGCTGCTGCATTCATCATGTCGACACTCGCGACAATTGCAGGAAGTGCGATTGCGCAATCGTCGGCACCGGTCGCGCAATCGGCAACCGCCGATGGTCGCCATACCCTCAATCTGAAAGATGCCGATATACAGGCTCTCATTGCGACGGTCAGCGAGATCACCGGCAAGAACTTCATCGTCGCGCCGAACGTGCAGGGCAAGGTGACTGTCATCTCCGCGAGGCCGATGCTGGCCGACGAAATCTACGATGTGTTCCTGTCGGTACTGCGCGTGCACGGCTACGCGGCGGTGCCATCCGGCAGCATGATCAAGATTGTTCCGGAAGCGATCGCGCAACAGGATGGATCAAGCGGGCTGGGCAATGCACAAGCGGAAACCAGCGACGAATTGGTTACCCAGATCGTTCCGGTCAAACACGTATCTGTTTCCGACTTGTTGCCGATCCTGCGTCCGCTGATGCCACAGGGCGGACAGTTGATCGCGCATGCCGCGTCGAATTCGCTGGTCGTTTCCGATCGCGCTGGCAACGTGCAGCGCCTGATCAACATCATCCAGCGCATCGATACCGAATCGGATGCCGAGGTAGAGGTGATCCCTCTCAACCATGCCAACTCGGCCGAGATGGCGCGCACGTTGACGACGTTGGCGGACGACAAGAATGGACAAGCCGGTGGCGAATCGGCGCGCGTATTCGCCGATACCCGCACCAATTCAATCCTGCTATCCGGCAACAAGAATGCGCGCCTGAAAATGCGCGCTCTGGTCGCCCATCTGGATACGCCATTGGAAAGCGGCGGCGATACCCAGGTGATATACGTGCACAACGCAAACGCCAAGGATCTTGTGCCTATCCTGCAAGGAGTCGCGTCCACGTTGACCGGCATCGCGCCGCCGACTGCGCCGAAAGCCGGCGACACCAGTGGTGCCGGCACGGCCTCGATAGCGACGATCCAGGCGCATGAGCAGACCAACGCGCTGATTATCAGCGCGCCGCCAGCGGTGTTCCGCTCGCTCGCTTCTGTCGTGCGTCAACTCGACGTGCGTCGTGCCCAGGTGCTGATTGAGGCGGTAATCGCCGAGATCATGGACAACGTTGCCTCCGAGCTGGGTATCCAGTGGTTTACCGCGCCGCGCAATTCCAATGGTTCGCTCGGTACCGGTGTCATCGGTGGCACGAACTTCCCGGGTCCGAATGGCAGCGCGAGTTTGATTGGTATCGCTGGCGGCGGCGGGGTGAATCTCGGCACCGGCCTGTCGCTCGGCTACATTGATGGCACCATCACACTGCCCGGATCGGACAAGCCCATCCTCAATCTTGGTGCGCTGGTGCGGGCGCTGCAAGGTGACGGCAACAATAATATCTTGTCGACACCGTCCATATTGACTCTCGACAATCAGGAAGCCGAGATCAAGGTAGCCCAGGAAGTGCCGTTCCTGACCGGGCAATACACCAATACATCGAGCACCGGAACATCGGGTGCAGTCACCAATCCGTTCCAGACCATCGAGCGCAAGGATGTCGGCATCGTTCTCAAGGTCACTCCGCATGTCAACGAAGGCGATGCGGTGCGTCTTGATATCCATCAGGAGGTCTCATCGCTGGCGCCGAACGTGTCCGGCGCGGTTGATCTGATCACCAACAAACGCGAGCTGACCACGAGTGCGCTGATCGGCGACAACGCACTGCTGGTGCTCGGTGGTCTGATCGACAACAACGTGACCGACAGCGTGCAGAAAGTCCCGGCACTCGGTGATATCCCACTGATCGGCAACCTGTTTCGCTACCGCTCGAACAGTCGCGCCAAGCGTGATCTGATGATCTTCCTGCGACCGAAAATCCTGCGCGACTCCGCCAGCGAGTCGGCGGTGTCGAGCGAAAAATACAACTACATGCGTACCGAACAGTTGCAATTGCGTCAACAGGAATGGCCGCTCACGCCGGATGCCAAACAACCGCTGCTGCCGGACGTGCACGATTTCCTCGCCAGTCCGAGTCTGGACGGCGCTCCCGATGCGGGCATCGACAAGCCTGCCGTGCGCAAGCCCGAGAATCGCAATCGGCAATGAGCGCTGCGATCCGCGAACCCGGAGCGGCGCCACCGCAGCCGCATCCGACTCGCCCCGGATTCGGCTACGCGCGTCGGCATGGCGTGACGGTTACTGGCTGGCGTGACGATGCGGTCGATATCGCCTGTCGTGCAGGTGTTCGCCCGGAAATTCTTGCCGAACTACGCCGTCATCTTGGCCATCCGCTCAATCTCACTGCCTACGAATCCGACGCGTTCGACCGCCTGTTGCGCGATTTGTACGAGCAAGGCGACGATGCGCGCGCGATGGTGTCCGATCTCGACGAGCAGCTTGATCTCAAGGCTATCGCCGATGAGTTGCCCGAGCCTGAAGATCTGCTCGAAAGCGAAGACGACGCACCGATCATCCGCCTGATCAATGCGCTGCTGACCGAAGCAGTGAAGGAAGGTGTATCGGACATCCACGTCGAGCCTTACGAGAATCGACTTGTCGTGCGTTTTCGTATCGACGGCGTGCTGCGCGAGGTGCTGAGTCCGCGCAAGGCGATCGCCAATGTCGTGGTCAGCCGCATCAAGGTCATGGCCAAACTCGATATCGCCGAGAAGCGCCTGCCGCAGGACGGCCGTATTGGCCTGCGCATCGCCGGTCGGCCGGTCGATGTGCGCGTATCGACGATTCCGGCTGGTCGTGGCGAACGTGTCGTGTTGCGCCTGCTCGACAAGCAGGCCGGCAAACTCGATCTCGCCCAACTCGGCATGGACGAGACCCTGCGCGCCCGCCTCGAAGACCTGATTTCGCGACCGCACGGCATCCTGCTGGTGACCGGCCCGACCGGTTCGGGCAAGACCACGACGCTGTATGGCTCGCTGCTCAAGCTCAATGATTCCTCGCGCAACATCATGACGGTCGAGGATCCGATCGAGTACTACATCGACGGTGTCGGCCAGACCCAGGTCAATCAGCGCGTCGACATGACCTTCGCGCGCGGGTTGCGCGCAATCCTGCGGCAAGATCCCGATGTTGTCATGGTCGGTGAAATCCGCGATCTCGATACGGCCGAAGTCGCGGTGCAGGCATCGCTGACCGGGCATCTGGTGCTGTCGACCCTGCATACCAATTCGGCGGTGGGTGCGATCGCACGGTTGCGCGACATGGGCGTCGAGCCGTTCCTGCTGTCGTCGAGCCTGATTGGAGTACTCGCCCAGCGTCTGGTCCGTGTGCTCGATCCGGAAACGCGCGAAAGCTACACCGCAACGCCATCGGAATTGGCCGCATTCGGCCAACCCGCAGATGCAAAGGTCACCTTGTACCGATCAGGTCAAGGTGGCGCAGCGCGCACCAGCGGCTATCGTGGCCGCACCGGTATCTACGAGTTGATTCCGCTCGACGACACCCTGCGCCGAATGATCCACGAAGGCGCCTCGGAAGCACAACTCGAAAAAGAGGCTCGGCGATTGTCGTCAGGAATTCTCGACGACGGCTGGCGCAAATGCCTTGCCGGCATCACCTCGACCGAGGAAGTGTTGCGGGTTACGCGCGAGGCCTGAATTCTCGGCGAAATCTTACCCTTCACTTGAAACGGGAGGAGTTGGAGTCACGGTTTCTTGGTTGGCCGCTTCCAATTACGAATTGTTGTCTGCCGAGCACGGGCAACGGTCAGCTGATCGTCGGGTGCATCGGTGCCGATGACGGAACCAGCGCCGATGGTCGCGTTCTTGCCGATTTTTACCGGCGCGACGAGCGCAGTATTCGATCCGATGAAAGCGCCATCCTCGATGCGTGTGACGTGCTTGTTGGCGCCGTCGTAATTGCAGGTGATCGTGCCGGCGCCGATGTTCACGTCGCTGCCGATGTCGGCATCACCGACATAGCTCAGGTGATTCGCTTTGGAATTCGGTCCGAACTTGGCCATTTTTACTTCGACGAAATTGCCGATACGTACGCCCTCGGCCAGCTGGGTGCCGGGGCGCAGGCGCGCGAACGGGCCGATCGTGCACGGGCCGAACGTGACCACACCGTCGAGATCGCAATGCGAGAGTACCTGGGTGCCGCCCGCAAGATGCGAATCCTTGATCCGGCAGAACGGACCGATGCGTACGCCGTCATCAAGTTCGACCTGACCTTCGAGAATCACGTCGATGTCGATTTCGACATCCTTGCCGACGCGCACGTCGCCGCGCACATCAAACCGGACCGGATCGGAAAAACGTACGCCATTCGCCGCGAGTCTGGTTGCGCGCATGCGTTGGTATAGGCGCTCAAGCGCGGCGAGTTGCCAGGGATCATTGGCGCCGAATACCTCGTGTGGATTCATGCACAGGCTTGCTTCGGCAGCATCGCCTTCGCTGCGCGCGCGACTGAACACGTCCGTGAGGTAATACTCGCGTTGTGCGTTGTCGTCACTGAGGCCGGTGACCCAGGCACGCAGTCGCCCCGCATCGGCAGCGAGGATGCCACTGTTGACCCAGGTCACGGCGCGTTCTTCCTGCGTGCAATCCTTTTCCTCGACAATCGCTTTCACCCGACCGATGCCGTCTCGGATAACGCGACCATACCCGTACGGATTATCTAGCTGGGTAACCAGTGCCACCAGCGGCGATTCGACCTCGAGCAGCACGCGCAAGGTTTCAAGGCCGATCAGAGGCACGTCGCCATACAACACGAGCACGCGCGCATCGTCGGGCACGCCCGGCATCGCGAGTTGAACTGCGTGACCGGTACCCAACTGTTCGGCCTGAAGCACCCAGGTGAGATCGCTCAGATCGGTGCATGCCGCCCGCACCTGATCACCGAGATGGCCGTAGACGACGTGAATACCCTGCGGCAGCAGCGCGCGCGCTGTATCGAGCACATGCGCCAACATGGGACGACCCGCCAGAGGCATCAATACCTTGGGCCTGGCCGAGCGCATGCGCTTGCCTTCGCCGGCGGCGAGCACGATGACGTGGAGCGGGGCGCGATCAGGCATGGAGATGTCCGGTTTCAATGCGCTGGGTCAGCAAGATGCACAAGGTAACCGAAAATGCGGCGGAAGTTGACCTAGGGATGCTCTGAACAAGTCCACGCAGGCGGCATGATATCCAGAAGGTTTCCAGATGGGTGTGGGTGGCGCAGTTCAGCCGGGCCGACTGGACTAGCCGCGCGCGCCCATCTGGGAGCCTTCTGGACATCACCCCGTCATTGGATATCAAGCGGTTGGGGCCGATCTGTCT
>JBDTOS010000129.1:0-7447 GCA_039933095.1 Dokdonella sp. | reverse complement strand
TCGGCACAGCGCATCGACGCCATCGTCTGGCGCGATCCAAAGGTGCAGATAGCACCGTTTACCTGCGGCACTACCTATCCACCTGGATTTCCGCTCGGTCAGGAGAGGGCCCTGTTGTTTGACAATCAGGAACTCCCGCAAGCCGTGTCTGCGCCGCAACCGTTTCCCTTGGCGGCCCAGCGGATGACGCTGGAATCGCCGGCATCCGGAAAATCCGGCTGGGCGTACTTGGGATTGAGTTACCTGTCCATGCAGGCGGGAATGAACCCGGCGTTCGATCCGCTTGCCGAGCAGGCCTATGTGACCGTGCTTCAGTATCCCGAATCGGGAGTCAGCAGCACCGGCTCCAGCGCGATCTCGCTCGATTCGGGCTCCGCCGCGCAACACTCGCACCCCAATCCTTGATCGCCGCATTACAACAGTACGGGAATTCCACGATGACGACATTTCCGAAATCTTTCGGTGGTCTTGCGCTGGGTACGATCATCGCGCTCGGCACAACTGCGGTCAGCCCGCGCGCGCAGGCAGCAATCGGAACACTGGATCGGGTTCCCGCAGCGACCTTGCTGCTACCGTATTTCGAAGTCGATCTGGATGATCCAAACGGTCCGCAGACCCGTTTCACCATCGTCAATGCATCGCCCGATCCTACGCTCGCGCACGCCACGTTGTGGACCGACACCGGCGTACCCACCTTTGCGCTGGACGTATACGTTGGCGGACGCGGGTCGGTGGAAGTCGATCTGCGCCTGCTGTTTTCCGGCGTAGTGCCGCAGACGTCGCCGGGCGCTTTCGCGGCGGGTCCTGATTCGACGCCCCATGTCGCGGTGCCGAACTGTCCATTGGCGGCCTCGGCACTGTACTCGGGCATGCCGGCACCCGCGCGACTCAGCGACAACCAGATTGCGCATCTGCGCGCTGCTCACACGGGCCAGGCGTCAGCGGCATTCGGAAACATGTGCTCTGCGGCAGCGCACGGCGACAATATCGCCCGCGGCTACGTCACGATCGACGCAGCGAACTCGTGCTCTTCGGGCTTTCCGACCGACCCGGGCTATTTTGTCAACGGTGGTCTGGGTATCGCATCGAACGCCAATGTGCTTTTCGGTCAATACACCGCGATCGAGCGTGACGACAATGTCACCGCTGCAAGCCCGTTGGTCTCGCTGGAAGCAAGTAGCACCGATCCGATCACCAGTACCGCTGGCAGCTACACTTTCTATGCCGGCTACGTCGGAGCGACCGCCGCCGACAACCGCGAACCCCTGGGTACGGTATGGGACGCGCGCTACATCAACACGGGGTTCTTCGCCGTTTTCGACCCGGGGACACAGATTGTCGCTTGGCGCGATCCCGGATTTCCGCACAGTGCTTTTGCCTGCGGCGCCCTGCCAGCGGATTTTCCGCGCTACCAAGCGGAAGTGGCGGCTTTCGACGAACTCGAAAATCCGATGATCCTCGACAGCATCGATTTCTACCCGAATCCGCAGCCGCCCCCGACTTATGCGTTTGCGCTGGTCACGCAGCGTACCCCAGCGACCGTGGTGTCTCCGTTTTCTAGCGGGTTCCTGCGATTGAACTTGAATACTACCCCACCCGGAGTCGTTGCTTCTTCGACTGGAAAACTGCAATCGTATGTCGCGGTTCGCCAACGCTACAACGGGAGGTTCGGAGCCGAGGTTCCTGCGACGTATCTGGCCGGCCCACAAGACACCTATCAGCCAACCATAGGCAATTGATATGAGCAACCGCCGGGGTTTAAGCGTTTTCTCGATTGCGATTCTGCTCGGCAGCGCCTGCGGTATTGCGCAAGCTGCCTCGCCTTCGACCTGGATCGGATGCACCGGCGGTTGCCCGGCGCGCATTCCCGATCGCAACGGTGCGACTAACAGTCAGGTGATTGTCGACATCCTTGTTCCGGCCGACGTGTGTTCGGGAGGAACCCTCGCGGGATATGCGGTGTATCTTGATGTGCTGCATTCTCATGTGGGCGATCTTCGAGCCACCTTGATCAGTCCGACCGCGCAGAACGTCGAGTTCCTCAGTCCGCTGGCTGACGGTGGCGGCGCATGCGCCGGGGACGATATCGGCGCGAAGTTCCGGGATGGTGCGGATGTTTCCTTCGCCGCCTGCGGAAGCCTCATTCCGGCCGTATCCGGCGTCGTGAAATCGAGCGCGCAGCTATCAGCATTGGGGATTGGGTCACCGGCAGGAACGTGGCATATTTCGCTCCAGGACGAGTCGCACGGCGGAGACGGCCAAGTCAAAAACGCGGCACTGATCGTCAATTGCAACTTCAGCGACGACATTTTTTCCAGTGGCTTTGAGTTGAATTGAACGCGGAGTCAGAGCTGCTTCCGGATTCCGAAAACGCTGCCTGTCCAACCCCAATTGACGGGTGTTAGGCGCCCTCGTTCGAGCGGGTCTCCGTGTCGGCGCGTCGATGGGCTTGCTGGCGGTCATTGGCTGCATGCAACCGGGCATGCGCAGCAAGCCAGCAGCAATCCTGTCGACCGCAAGCACTTCACGCGTTGAAGCTGTCGCCAAGCGCGAAGGCGATTTCCGGATGTTGGGAAACGGGCGCGTACGCATCATGTCCCGTGGCGAATTCGTCCTCGATCACGAAGACAGCGATCATCTCTACATCATTGTGTATCCAACGCCAGCGGTGGTTCCGTCGTTCCGAGCGGCAGAGCCGACGGCGGTCAGTGAAACGCCGGTGCCGGACAAGCGCGGTGCGCTCAAGCTCGTCGATATCGGCCACGGGCTGCCGCATACGGGGCAGTGGCGCGACAACTTCGCGGTAGGCGATCTGCTTGGTGATGGGTCGACGCAACTTGTTTTTGCACCACCGCGCAAATCCGGCGATACCCCGCTGATTTTCCGCGAGCAGCCGGATGGCTGGCATCGCATTTCCCTGCAAGTACCGGTCGCGACTTACGACTACGGCGGTGCAGCGGTAGCAGACATCGATGGCGATGGCCGCAACGATCTGGTGTTGGCGATGCATCTGACCGGTTTCAGCGCGCTTCGCGCCGAGGCGAACGGGACATTTTCCGCGTTCGCCCCCAACCTGTCGAAGCGACGAGATGCACAGATGTCCGGAAGCGGCGTCGCCGTATTGGCATTGCCGGCAACACCACGAACGGCGGCAACAGTGATGTTGCTGCGCGAACCCGTCGGAGCCAGCGGCAGCGCTGATCAGATGCCCGGTCTCGCTACCTACCGCTACTCGGCCGAGAGATTTATCAACATTCCGCTGGCGGGGAAAAAGCTTGCTGGAGACCGGCTGGAATTTGCGCCGTCCACTGTGCGATGCGCGGCCAAGCTTGCGGTTAGGAGTACCTACTCCGGTCCGCCTCCACTGTTCGAGACGCGCGATGAAACAACCTGGAATGCACGAGCAATAGAATCATTCCCCGACCCGGCGGCTACACGAGTCAGTGCAGTGTCGCTGGGCGACGCCGATGGTTATGGTTGCAGCGATATCGCGGTCGCCTATAGTCGGCGCATTGGCGATGCGTGGCATAGCGTGGTCGATGTCTACCTCGACCGAGGTACGAACTGGCAGCGCATCAATCTTGCCGATGACACCCGTGGCGCGCGCGTTACGGCGATGACGTTCGCCGCGAGTGCACCACGATCAGGCGCGCAGGTGCTGTTCGCCCTCGACGATGATGGCAAGCTGCGTGCCTACGGTATTCGAGCCAATAGTGGCGAACTACTGCTCGACAGTCCGGCACCCGATTGGCGGCATGGTTGTGCTGGCACGGACATCCATGCGCTGCCACCGGATTCAAGCGGCGAGTTACGGGTAGCAGCAAGTTTCGCCGGCGAACCGATCATGGGAGCGTTCGATCGCTGCCGCGACGGCGGTGGCCTCGAGGCATGGCGCGTCGAAGATGTCAGGGCCTGATTTTCCTCAGCCCGGAATTTGATTCGATCGCGACCATGGCACTTGTAACCTCCGTGGGACAATGACTCTCAGGATCAGGGCTGACATTCTGGCGTTCTCGACGCAGCCCGATCCGGCATCAACACGTGGATTGGCGGCATTTTCGGATTTTATGCATGGAGAAATGCCGGCAATGTTGCGGTTTCCGGCGAGTTCATCCGCACCGCCGCACCGTCGTCGAGTAAAGTAGCTGGATGTACCTTGAGCATTACGGCCTGCGCGAACCGCCGTTCTCGATAACGCCGGATCCGCGCTATGTTTTCCTGTCCGAGCGTCATCGCGACGCTCTGGCGCATTTGCTGTACGGCATAGGCAAGGGCGGCAGCGGCGGTTTCGTGCAATTGACTGGCGAAGTCGGCACTGGCAAGACGACGCTGTGTCGGTTGCTGCTGGAGCAGTTGCCGGAGGACACCCGGGTTGCGTTGGTGCTCAACCCGAAGCTGTCGCCGGTCGAATTGATCGAGGCCATTTGCGAGGAGCTCAAACTCGATATCGAGGGCAAGCGCGGCAGCCTCAAGGCGCTGACCGACACGCTGAATACCTACTTGCTCGATGCCTATGCACAAGGTTTGCGGGTTGTGCTGATTCTCGACGAGGCTCAGGAGCTTTCAGCCGATTCGCTCGAACAGGTGCGTCTGCTGACCAATCTGGAGACGCCAACCCAGAAGCTCCTGCAAATCATCCTGCTCGGCCAGCCGGAACTGCGCGAGATGCTCGCAAAACCTGAACTGCGCCAACTCACCCAGCGCATCACCGCGCGTTACCACCTGATGCCGCTCGATGCGGCCGAAACCGACGCCTATGTTCGCCATCGCATGGCCGTCGCTGGCTGCACGCGCATGCCGTTCTCGCGACTCGGCCTGCGTACCCTGTATCGACGCTCGTCCGGTATTCCGCGAGTAATCAATGTCGTCGCCGACCGCGCCCTGATGGCCGGCTATGTGGCCGAGCAGGAAACGATCGGCGAGCGACTCGTCGATCAGGCTGCCGACGAGGCACTGCCGGGGCATGTGCGCTATCGCCTGCGCCGCTATGGGCCGTGGGCAGCTTTGCTCGCGGCGGCATTGTTGGGACTAGGTGTTTATCTTTGGCAACAGTTTCGCCCGGCCGAAGTCGCCGCACCGCTGCCGGTCGTCGCAGCGGTGATCAAACCGGCGATCGACCCGGGTGTGGTGCGCCTCGGCGAGCTCATTCAGCAGGTGCGCGACAGCGAGCTCGCCGCGTTCGGCAGTTTGCTGGCGCGCTGGCAAGTCGATTCCAATCAGGTCAGTGTGCGCGATGCGAGTCGTTGCACGGCGGTCATCGTGCCGGGTCTCAATTGCCTGCGTGGGAGGGCGGCGCTCGATCAGATTGCGCGCTTCGATCGTCCGCTGATCTTGATCTTGCAGAGAAACAGCGGGCAAAAAGACGAGGCCAAGGTCTATGCGTTGCTTCAAGGCGTCGGTCAGACCCAGTTGCGGCTCGACCTGGCCGGCGAAACCATCATTTTGCAACGTGCCTCGCTGGCAACGAACTGGCCCGGCGATTTCATCACGCTGTGGCGCTTGCCCGATTTCATACCAGCGACCATGAAACTCGGCGATTCCGGGCCTGCCGTCGGCTGGGTCAAGGATCGCCTGGCTTCGTTCGATGGCGGCGCAACCGCCAGCGTCGGACCATCGCTGTTCGACGCAGCGCTGGAACAGCGGATATTCAAATTGCAGGCGAGCTATGGAGTGAAATCCGACGGGATCATTGGGCCGGAGACGCTGCTGGTACTGTCGGCGCTCGACGATACCGGACCGCATCTGGCGCATACGCTCGAATAACCATGCTGACGGCCCCACAAAACCTGAACCGTTGCGCGCGGTGCACATGCGCTAAAGTGCCGCGCTTGTTTGATTGCCGCCTTATCGTCTGCACAACCGAGCCAAATCATCGCGCCGTGCTGAATTCTTCTCGTTGATCGCAGTCTGCTGAACCTATGTCATTGATTCTCGAAGCACTGAAGAAGTCGGAACGGCAGCGCCTGCTCGGCACAGCGCCGACTCTGGCCAGCCCGGTGATGGCCGTGCGCCGTCGCCGGAACATACTGCCGCCTCTGCTGGCTCTTGCGGTGGTGCTTATCGTCGCAAGCGGCATTGGCTGGTGGATGTATCAGCGCAACGGACATCCGCCTGCGCAGCTCGCGCAACAAACGGTGGCTGCACCGCCGAGCGCTACGGCTAGCGCAACTGCATCTGTGTCGACAGGGCGAGCGCTCACGCCGAAACCGCAACCGCCTGCCGCCAAGGCGGTCGTGCCGCCCGCGCCAGTTGCGCCACCTCCTGTAGCCACGCATGTGAAGCCGGCACAGATGCCAGCTGCGCCGCCCACAACGATTGCTACAAAACCGGCACCTCCAGCAGCCGCGCCGGCGACATCGGCCGCCGGCAAACCGCCATCAACCAAACCGGTCGCAGCAGCGAAGGCTCCTGTTCCGCCAGTGCCGTCGCAGGAAGGCTCGGCACCACCGCCGGCATCTGTGCCAGCCGCGACGGTCCCAGATGCGACGCCCGCAATATCGACGAATCGGGAAACGCCGCCGTTGGTCTGGGCGCTGCCCTATTCGTTGCGCAAGGACCTGCCGCCGCTGACCTTGAGCATGCAGGTGTATGCCGCCGATCCGGCTGAACGTTTCGCGATCATCAACGACGAGCGCCATGTCGAGGGCGACACGATCGGCACCACCGACTTGAAGCTCGTCGAGATCCGCCAGGACGGGCTGATCATGGAAATGAACGGCCAGCTCTTCCTGTATCCGCGCGGTGGGCGCTAGGCGGCGCGCAGCACTGCGGCGATGTTCATCAACCTGCCCAGCAGGCGCAAACCGCGACCACCGTGGGTGAATCTGTTCGTTGTCGCGACCAGCGTCGTTTGCTTTCTCTGGCTTGCAACCCTGCCGGTGGACAATCGCACCGCGCTGATCAACCAATGGGGCACCGTACCGACGACGCTGCTCGATACGACTGCGCCGTGGCTGCAGATATTCACGGAATTGCGCGCAGCGCGTCTGGTCAGCGCGCTGTTCATCCATGCCGACTGGCTGCATCTGATTGGCAATCTGCTGTTCCTGATCATCTTCGGTGTGCCAAGCGAGCGTGCCCTCGGCAGCGCCCGATTCCTTGCCCTGTTCCTGATCTGCGGTGCGCTCGCCAATCTGGTCGGCGCATGGACACTGGCCGGAACCAGTGGCCCGATCATCGGCTCCAGTGGAGCGGTTTCGGCCGTGGTAGGTGCCTATCTCGCGCTGTTTCCCAGCGCGCGACTCGGATTGGTGTTGCCGCTCGGTCTTTATCTTGAATTCGTGCGTATCCCGGCACCGATCCTGATCGGCGTCTGGATCCTGCTGCAACTGGTATTCACCTTTGTTGGCCCGGCGTTCGGTGCAGTCGCGTGGTGGACGCATATCGCCGGATTCTGCTTCGGCATCCTGTTTGCGATGGCGTCGCGTTCGGGAATACGACGACGTTT
>JBDTOS010000128.1:0-7521 GCA_039933095.1 Dokdonella sp. | reverse complement strand
GGTGATCGCCGATGTGATGTTTGTCGCTTACACCGTGGCGGGCCGCGATCGGCCGATTACGTTTGCACTCAATGGCGGTCCCGGTGCATCGTCGGTGTATCTGAATCTCGGTGCGCTCGGGCCGAAGCGCGTTCAATTCGGCGCCGAGGGCAATAGTCCATCCGATCCGGCGACGCCGATCGACAATACCGGCTCGTGGATCGATTTCACCGACCTGGTTTTCATCGACCCGGTCGGCACCGGTTTCAGCCGCGCACGCATCCCTGACGATGAGGCGAAGAAGAACTTCTATACGACGGACACCGACATCGAATACCTGTCGCGCGTGATCTACGACTGGCTGGTAACGAACGATCGCCTACTGTCGCGCAAGTATCTGGTCGGCGAAAGCTATGGCGGCTTTCGCGGTCCGCGCATCACCCACTATCTGCAAACCCGTCTTGGCGTCGCGATGAACGGCCTCGTGCTGGTTTCGCCCTACCTCGATTCCAGTGCGTCGAACGATGGCGATCTGTCTCCGTTGCCGTGGATGCTGACCTTGCCGAGTATTTCCGCGGCGAATCTCGAACGTCAGGGCAAGCTCACCGATGAGGCGATGGCCAACGTGATCGCCTACACGCGTGGAGACTACGTGACCGACTTGCTCAAGGGTCGCTCCGATCCTCAGGCCATCGAACGTATCGTCAAGCGCGTGACCGAGCTCAGTGGGCTCGACCCGCTATTCGTGCGCAATGCCGGCGGACGTCTGGAAACGCAGGCCTATCTGCGCGAGGTGTATCGCTCCGAAGGCAAACTCGGCAGCCGCTACGATTCCAATGTCACTGCGTGGGACCCATTCCCGTTTGCCCCACAGCAGCGCACCAACGATCCGATCCTCGACGCGATCATCGCGCCGACCACGACGGCAATGGTCGATTTCATCACGCGCACGGTCGGCTGGAAATTTGTCGGCCGCTACAACGCGCTCAGTTATGAGGTCAATCGCGCCTGGGATCGCGGCGACGGCAAGGACAAGAGTTCGGTTGATGAGTTGCGCCAATCGGTGGCGATCGATCCCAAGTTGCAGGTGCTGATCGCGCACGGATGGGGAGATCTCTCCTGCCCGTTCATGGCATCCAAACTGATCGTCGATCAAATGCCGGTCATGGGCGACGCGAGCCGCGTGCAGGTCAGGGAATATCCGGGCGGGCACATGTTCTACAGCCGTGGCGATAGCCAGACCGCGCTGCGCAAGGACGTCATGCGCGTCTACGCGGCACATTGATATAGCCTGCTCAGCGACAGGTCACGCAATCATCATCAACGACACAAAGTTTGATCAAAGCGGAGTCGATCAAATCCGGGGAAGCACGCGGCTCGCGGTCGACGCGGTGCATGAGGTGAGCGCGGTGGTCGAGGCGATGCAGGATCGCTTAACGCGGTTGCCCGTTGTCGGCAATTCGCCGCCCGCAGTGGCGACGCGCGCGATCACGGCGCTGGTGCATGCCGGCATTCGCCGCGTTGCCGGATGGCTCGGAAGCGGCGTTGAGCGATCGATCACGGGTTTGCAGCCGCTATTTCACGCGCTGGCTGGCGAACTTGCGACGGAAGAAATCACCGGGCCGGCGCGCGATGCACTCGTCGCCGCGCTCAACGGCATTCTCGGCGATCATCTCGCGGCCAGCGGCAATCCGCTCGCGATATCGATGCAATTGCGCCGGCATGGTCGTGCCCTGCCGCAACTCGAAGGTGGGCGCGTCGCGTTGTTGATCCATGGTCTGTGCATGAGTGATCGGCAATGGCGACGCAAACACCACGACCACGGCGCCGCGCTGGAACGTGATCTCGGATTTCACCCCGCTTATCTGCGCTACAACTCCGGCCTGCATGTTTCCACCAACGGCCGCGAACTTGCCGAGCGACTGGAGCGCTGGATCGCCGATGCGGCGCAACCGGTGACCGAACTCGTCATCGTCGGTTACAGCATCGGTGGTCTGGTTGCGCGCAGTGCCTGTCATTACGGTGTGCTCGCCGGTCATCGCTGGCTGAGGGTCTTGCGACGCATCGTGTTCATCGGCACGCCGCATCTCGGCGCGCCGCTCGAACGTGGCGGCAACACGATCGATTTTCTTCTCTCGATCAGTTCTTACAGCGCTCCGTTGGCCGCGCTCGGCCGCGCGCGCAGCGCCGCGATCACCGACTTGCGTCACGGCAACATGCTGGATGAAGACTGGAAAGGCAGCGACCGATTCAAGTCAGGGGCACAGCGCCCCCGATCCGTGCCGCTACCCGCAGGTGTCTATTGCGCGACGCTCGCCGGAACCACTGGCGATCAGAACGGCGACATCAAGGATCGGCTGCTCGGTGACGGATTGGTGCCTATAACAAGCGCACTGGGTCACGACCCGGACGGTCAACGCGATCTTGCAATGCCGAAAAGCCGGCAATGGATCGGCCACGGCATTCACCACTTCGATCTGTTGAGCGATCAAGACGTCTATGCGGAACTGCGTCGTCAGCTCGAGGTACCGCTGAACAAGCCGCGTCGTCGATCACTCACGCCGGGTGCGAACAAACCGCGCTGACAAGGATGTAGTTGATGAAAATCTGGGTCGATGCCGATTCCTGTCCGAAGATCGCCAAGGAAATTCTCTATCGCGCGGCGCAACGCACCGGCGTCGCGTTAATACTGGTCGCGAATCGACCATTGACGATTCCACGTTCACCGCATATCCGCAGCATGGTGGTTGCCCAGGGATTCGATGTCGCCGACAGCGCGATCATCGACGCGGCGGAACCGGGTGATCTCGCGATCACCGCCGATATCCCGATGGCGGCTGCGTTGCTGGACAAGGGCGTCGATGTGATCGACACGCGTGGCGGACGCTTCACCGATGCCAGTATCGGCATTCAACTGGCGATGCGCGACATCAAATCGGAGCTGCGCGATTCAGGCGTGCATACCGGTGGCCCACCGGCCTATAGCCAGCGCGATCGGCAACAGTTCGCGAATCAACTCGATCGATTACTGGCGCAGGTCAGATAGCCAGTTGCGAAAAGGTGTTCGATTAGAAGCCGTCTCCGAACGTGTCGCGATACATCCAGTCTGGCACGTGCATGACAATGCAATGGATCGCGCCGGCGTTGCCGATTATTCCGCTGCAATCAACCTGCACGATATTGCTAGCGGGCAGTGCCGCCTGATAGGTTGCAAGCGCCGTCGCATCGCGCGTTACATTGCTGCCGCCGAATTTGCAGATCAGCACGACCTGATTGACGATGACCGAGTTCGTATAGGTGTAGTGGACGACGTTGTTACCGCTGCCGGTATGCCAGCCTTCAGTGCGATAGACGGTGTAGCCCCGCGAAGTGAGATCGGTGGCAGTTGCATCGGTGACGGTTTTCGGCACGCCACCGCCCTCGCCCGCCGCATACTGGCCGATGATCACCTTGTTGTCGGCCAACGGCAGCATCCACATGTCGATATGCTGGGTCGAGTCGTAGCTGGTCGGAAACGGGTCGGTCAGGGTGACATTAACCCCGTCGTAAAGCGCGAAGTCATCCTTGATCTGTTGCTCGGTCAGCGCCAGATTCTCGTTCGTCACCAGTCGCGTCATGAACGCGTCGCGGTTACGGAACAAGTGGAAGTTTCCGCCGCCGAGCCTTAGCGGAATGTCGTAAACCGATTCATTGAGATAGGTCCCGAACACACTAGGAAACAGGTTGTCGTTCGGACGCGACGATCGATTGTAGGTGTGGTTGACGATCGCGCGACGACCGCTATCGCCGACAAAACGCGGGCCGTAGTCTCGCATCCAGACCGAGTCAGTGTTCGCAGTCACGAAATGAACATGCGCCATGTTGGCACCGCCGCCTTGCAAGACATTGGTCGCCGAGTTCTGTTGCGAGCTTCCCGAAACGACAACCCAGACATCTGAAGCCGGAACGTTCATCGTCAATGGAACAACCATCGACGTCTGCAATGCGTCGTAATTGCCCCAGCGAATCAATATTCCATGAGTCGGCTCGTATTCGGCCTGCGCGCGCACGGGACCGCTCGGCGCGACGGTCGGGAACGACGGCAGCGCGAGCTCCGGCATGGCGCGCTCTTCGGCGGTCTTCCCACGCGGCAGTCCGAGTTCGGGATGATCGGGAATCGTGGCCAGATAAGCCGGATCGGCTTCGCGTGAAGCACCGGCGAACGCAGCCGATGCGGTGCACAAGAGGAAGACCGCAATCGCCCAAGCCACCCGAATCTGTCTCATCATCGTCCAAACCTGCCGTTTCCAAGGCGTGGATTGTAGCGGCATCGGCGTTTCACGTTGGGTCCGTGCGAGAACGACATCAACGGCGGTCACGAGATCGAACGGCAATTCATCTTGCCTGCATGCGCGCTCCGCTACGTTGTGCGATCACAACCACGGAGGCACACCATGAAAAAATCCGGCTCAGCAGTATGGAAAGGCAGCATGAGAGAAGGCCAGGGCACGATCTCCACCCAGACCGGCGTGTTGCGCGACGCGCCCTACGGCTTCAAGGCCCGCTTCGAGGATGGCCCCGGCACCAATCCCGAAGAGTTGCTCGGCGCCGCTCATGCCGCGTGCTTTTCGATGGCGCTGTCGATGATCCTCGGCAACGAGAATCTCACCGCCGACAGAATCGCGACCAAGGCCGATGTGTCACTCGAAAAAGTCGATGACGGCTTCGCGATCACCGCTGTCCATCTGACCGTCTCCGCCAAAGTCCCCGGCACCGACGCCACGACATTCGAGTCGCTCGCGCAGAAAGCGAAAGTGGGCTGCCCGGTATCGAAGGTGCTCAACGCAAAGATCACGATGGACGCGACACTCGAAAGCGCCTGACTGCGTATCGGATTCAACGCGGGCTACCACTTCATCCCTCTCCCAGCGGGAGAGGGACCGAGGGTGAGGGTCCGGGAACTGTGCAAGCCCAATCTGCGCGTACCTGCCATCGCGCCGCAGCTATCGACTGCCCTCTTTCCAATCGATCAACGCACGCCGAGCCTGTTTGTCCGGCCGTTTCTGCGGATGCTCCAGATGTGTGCTGCTCAGACGCCGCGCTTCGCGTTGTGCTTCGCGCTCGCTTCGACTCGCTTCAGTTTCGCGATAAAGCGTCTGCGCAACGACAGCCGAACCACGCCTGTTGGAAAGCGCAGTAATTTCAAGTTCGACGCGCTCATCGCCGCGCCGAATCGTCAACCGCTCGCCCACATGCACGAGCGTGGCCGGCTTCACGGCAATGCCATCGATCTCGACGCGCCCACGCTCGATCGCTTCCTTGGCAAGCGAGCGGGTCTTGAAAAACCTTGCGGCCCACAGCCAAAGATCGAGGCGAACTGCGGATTGGTCGGCGATCACATTACCTTACGAGGGGAAACAGAAATGGAGATCGGATAGCGCCTAATCCAACGTGGTGCCCGGACCCGGAATCGAACCGGGATAACTCTTGCGAGTCGAGGGATTTTAAGTCCCTTGCGTCTACCAATTTCGCCACCCGGGCTAGGGATGTTCTGATCTATTCCAAGGTTGAAAAGCATTGCACACGCGCCACGATTGAGCCAGCGCTGCGCAAGCCTGGAATCCCGCAGTTCAATACTCGGCAACGGCCTTGCCGTCAGGATGCAGCCAGCCGGAATCGCCGTCGGCGTAATGCTCGTTCTTCCAGATCGGCACGCGCAGCTTTACTTCATCGACGATCCAGCGACAGGCGTCGAAGGCCGAACCGCGATGCGCGGCGGCGACGCCGACCCATATCGCGATATCGCCGATGACCAGGTTACCGATGCGATGTATGCAGCGCGCATCGGTGACTTCGAATTTGCTGATGGCCTCGGCGATGATGCGTTCGCCTTCGTTGTTGGCGAGTTCGGCATACGCCTGGTAATCGAGGCGTTGAACGCTGCGTCCGTCGTTGTGGTCGCGCACCCAGCCTTCGAACACGACGCAGGCACCGGCCGCGTCCGCTGCGAGCGCGCGTCGCTCCGCCGCACCGTCAATGGCAATATCACTGAGTCGGAAACGCATCATCCACCCGATACCGGCGGGAGAAACACGATTTCGTCGTTGTCGGCCAACGCATGCTCCCAATCGACGAGTGCGCCATTGACGGCAACGCGCAAGCGATCCATGGCCATGCGAAACCCATGGCGCGTTGCGAGTTCCGGATACAGCGCCCGCGGTGTGTGCGCGTCGCTGACGATGGTTTCCTCACCACAGCCGGCGACGTCGGCGAGGCTCGCGAAATAGCGCAGTCGGTAATTCATTTCACCGTGCGACCGTTCTCGATCTGTCGCTTGCCGCCACGTTTGCCGATCAGGCGCACTTCGCGAATCACGATGTCGTGACTGAGCGCCTTGCACATGTCGTAGACAGTCAGCGCGGCAACGCTCGCGCCGGTCAGTGCCTCCATCTCGACCCCTGTCTTGTGGGTGACCGCGACTTCGCAGCGGATTGTCATCGTGTCGCCCTTGTCGAATTCCACTTCGATGCGGCAACGCTCGATCGGTAGCGGATGACAAAATGGAATCAGATCATGCGTGCGTTTTGCGGCCATCGTGCCGGCAATGATCGCGGTCTCGATAACTGGCCCCTTGGCCGACTGCATGCCCTGCTTGCGCAATTGCGCCGCGACTTTTTTCGGGAACTGCACGCGTGCCTCGGCGATCGCAGTGCGCCGGGTAACCGCCTTGGCACCGATATCGACCATGGTTGGGCGGTTCCGTGCATCGACGTGGGTCAATCTGGGTTTCGATTTTTTCATTGGGTGTTGCCGCTCTCGATCCAGTATCCGATCCACTACTTGATCCACTATTGGGGAGTCATGCCAAGCATTGGGGAATCATGCTCAGCCGCCGATCTCGTACATTTCGACGCGCTCGCGCGGTGAGCTGGCAAGTTCACTGCGTAGTTCGCTGTAGCGATCATCGCGCGCGCGCCAGACCGAGGAAACGAGCTGCGCGACTTCAACATCATCGGCACCACTGCGCAGGATTGCGCGCAGATCGTGACCGGCTTGTGCGAATAGACACGTATATAGACGTCCGTCGGCGGAAAGGCGCGCGCGCGTGCAGTCGCCGCAGAACGGTTCGCTGACCGAACTGATGAATCCGATCTCGCCTCCGCCATCGACGAACGTGTAGCGCTGGGCAACCTCACCGCCATAGTTCGCTTGCAACGGCTGCATCGGCCAACGCGTATTGATGCGCGCGCGCAGCTCTGCGCTCGCCACGACCAACTCGTTGCGCCAGTCGTTGCAGGTACCGACATCCATGTATTCGATGAAACGCAGTACATGCGGCGTGCCGCGAAAATAATCGACCAGATCGAGCGCATGATCGTCGTTGACGCCGCGCATGACGACGCAGTTGATTTTCAGCGATCGGTAACCGGCAGTTTCGGCAGCACGAATCGCGTCAAGCACGATGGCGACTTCACCACGATTGCCCGATAGTTCGCGAAACGTCTGCGGATCGAGCGAGTCCAGACTCAAGGTGATGCGCGTGAGCCCCGCATCGCGCAGCGC
>JBDTOS010000127.1:0-7571 GCA_039933095.1 Dokdonella sp. | reverse complement strand
ATCGGCGATGACGCGCATTCGCTGCTTGGCGTTCAGCCCTTCGATTGCCGTCAGGGATCGCAGGTTGTTGATGTCGGTCAGTAGGTTCGCGCGCACCACGGGGTCGAGCGCAATCGGGTCGCGCATCAGCAGCAAATTTCCGCCCAAGCGTCGCGTTTCCATTTCGAAGATGCGCGATGTCGCCATGCCGTCGCTGATTCGTCCGAACAACGCCTGCCGCTGAGTGCTGAAATGCGACGCGGTGCCATCCGCGAGCAAAGCATCCCAGACCGGGAAGCGATAGGGTCGGTTGGGCATGCGCACCACGAATTGCAGATCCAGCGAGGTCACGACGGGCATCGCCGTCAGCACATCGCCGCTTTCGAGTACGTTCCGCCCCATCGCTGCCAGTTGCGCATCCACGCAAGGCTGGCTGGCCGATTTTTCTGCCGCCCACAGGAACGCCCACGCGACGTCACCCTGCAGGCGCGCCTCGGCGTCCGTCACCTTGTTGTTCCACGTCCAGTCTTGCACCGCTTCGTTGGCGGCAAGGGCGATCACCACGCCGAGCACGACAATCAGGATCTCGCTCCAGAACGCCTTCCAGCCCATCGAGGGCGAGAATCGCGACCAGCGCGAGCGGCGTGGCGTTTCCGGTGACGGCGATGCGGTTTGGCTCTCCTCACGCGATGCGCTCATGGCTTACTTACAGGCGTACTCGCCCTTGTCGGTCTTGTGGCAGATGTCCGGCGGGCCGTATTTGTCCCAGAGATCGACGAAATCGAAACGATGAATGAAGGTTTGGAACTCGGGCGTTGCACGCGCTTCACGTCCGTTCGGGCTCCAAAGCAATGTCAAGTAGACGCCGTCGTTGCCGGTCAGCCGCTCCGGGGCCAGGGTCAGTGCGCGCGCTGATTCCCCCAGGCGGAACAACGCGAAAATCATGCCGCTATTCAAACTCGCTGGTTTGCTGGCCAGGTAGCGATTGATCAGCGCGACCGCGTCTGCGCGTGCAGACGGGTCGCCATATATGCCCCTGGCAAGAATCTCGGAATCGCTCGGCGGAAACCCGGGCATGATATTGCCCAGAAAAGAGGCCAACTGCTTGGTTGCTTCTGGCCTCTGTCCGCGTGCTTCGGCCACGATCGATAGCCCCCAGCCGGCAGCGAGCAATCCAACATCTTGGGCACGGCGCGACAAACGTTCCGCATTGACCAGGTCGCCTGCGTAGGCATATTGCACCCCCCGCCAATTCAGGCCATTGGGCAGCAAGGGATCGATCACCAGTACATGATCGAGGGCGGCAATGCCCTGTTTCGTGTATCCAGCCCGGAGCAATGCGATGCCGTGCCAGAAGTTGGCGGTGACGTCGTCGGGATCGAGTTCGAGAGCGCGCCTGAACGCCAGTCCGGCCTCGACTTGGCGACGTTGTTCAGTACGCACATAGCCGAGCACAGCATACGGTTCGGCCAATCGTGTATCGAGTTTCATCGCAACGTTGAGTTGCTTGTCGGCCGCCTCAAAGGAAGCCGCAATGGTGGCGGTCGACGTGTAAATCGGTGCCACTGCATGGATCGCCGCCAACCGTGAGTAGGCGCGTGCAAAGTTCGGGTCGAGCCGGATCGCCTCGGTCAGCTGAGCAATCGCATCCGGGAACCGCGTGCCGTCGCGGCGGTTGAACGCACCCGTTGCCTGCAGGTACAGCGCATAGGCCTCCGGGTTTTCGGTCCCGGCGTTCACCAACCGCTCGGCTTGCTTGCCGGCCAGCACGATTTGGAGTTGATCGGTGATCGCGCGCGCGATGCGTTCTTGCACCGCGAACACATCCTTCAGATCGCCATCGTAGCTTTCCGACCACAGGTGAAAACCGTCCTCGCTGCGAATCAATTGGGCAGTGATTCGCACCTTATCGCCCTGCGTGCGCACCGATCCTTCGAGAACATTGGCCACGCCGAGCGCCTTGCCGATGCTGCGTAGGTCCTCGTTGCGACCCTTGTAGTAGAACGACGAGGTGCGTCCAGCAACCTTGAGGTCCTTGACCTGCGCCAGCGCGTTGAGCAGTTCTTCAGCGATGCCGTCGGAGAAATAATCCCGATCGTGGCCGGGGCTGAGATCGGTAAAAGGCAACACGGCGATTGAATGTGCATCGGCCTTTGGTTTTGCCGCCACGGTCTCGGCAGTTGCCGTTTCCGTATCCTGAGTGACCAACGCGACCTGCCGATGCGGAGCAAGCACGAACTTGTCGAACGCGAAGTAGCCAAGCGCAAGCAGGGAAACGACCAGCAGCAGCCGATCCATGCGCCGCGCAGTCTGCGGGGCGATGGATTCCTGCGGCTTGACGTCCTCGTCGCGCTTCAAACCCTGCGGCGTCAGCTCGAACACCCAGGCGATGACCAGCGCCGGAACAAACCCGATCGCCAGCAAGATGATCAGCGCACGCAGCGCCCATGCCGGCACATCGAACGCAGGCAATACGGTGCTCGCGACCTGCACCAGCAACCACGCGCCAACCAGATACAACCCGGCCATGCGGATCACGTTGCGGCGTTTGAGTTCGGTGAGCAGGTTCACAGCTTTTCCTTGGCGATGGCCTGCAGCCCTTCGCGAATATTCCTGTAGTACACCGTCAGATTACCTTGATTCGTTTCGACATCGGTGATGCGCAGGCGCAAGCATTCGAGGAAGTGCGGGTCGTTGCGCAAGATTGCGGCGCTGGCGGCAATCACCTGCGGCGACAGATCGGTCGAACACGGATAGTCGAGCGAATGTTCGATGGCCTTGTAGTCGCCGGGCAGCACCACGCGATCGCCGCAGGTTTCCGCTACCGTGTGCTGAACGTCATACGGAATGGCCATGCGGAACGCCTTGCGATAGGGATTGGTCTTGCCCTCATCGAAGATCGTATCGAACATCGGGGCGGTATAGACACGCATCGCCAACTCGCGCAGCACCGGGTCGCGAATCAGTCCCATGTCGCCGGTCGAGGTCAGTTCATCGTAAGTAGCGCGGCGCCGGATGTTGAAGTTGTACTGGGTAGCGCGATAGGCGGCGATCAGCAACGCCTCATCGGACAATGGCGTCTTGCCGGTAAGAGCGTCCGCGGCCCGCTTCGCGCTGATCAGAACCTCGTTGAAGTATTCGATCTCGAACTCGTAGCCCCACGCTTCTTCGAGTAGGTCCGCGCGCAGCCGCTCGGTGAACACGGCAGCCTTGTGATCGGTCTCGCGGTCCTGGTTCCAGTTGGACGCCTGCACGCCAATGAACACGCCGACGATGACGACGATCAGTTCGACGACAACGGCCGTCCAGTCCTGTCGACGCAGGTGTGCGGCCAAACGGCGAAAGATCATCGTTTAGTCTCCAAAAGAGAATTACTCAAGACCCACTTGATCACGGGAATCATGCTGCGGCGTTCGGGTTCGGCGAGAATCCCGTCTCTGCCCTGCTTCGTCGTCGCGCAACTCACTCATCAACGTGGAGCTCCAGCAGAGCCTGAAAGCGCGGTTCACTGCGAAGCGTGTCCCACACCGGATCGACGCGTAGCACGGCCACCGGCAGGGTCACGCCGGCATCGGGCCGGGTCAGCAGTTGTTCGATCAATGGCAAGGCCAGATCGCCGCGACCGGCGCGCACGTACACGTCGGCAGCTTCGCGCAACACTTCGAGTCCACGAAACTTGTCCTTGCTCGGCGGCAGGATTTCCAATGCCTTGGCGACCGATTGCAAGGCCGCCTGCCGATCACCGAGCAGGGCTTCGGTCTGGCCGCGCTTTAGCCAGAACAGCGCGAGTCCCGGCGAATCCGCGGGTTGCGCGCTGATTTCCTTCACTATCTGCTGGTGCGCCTGCTCAAGCAACGGGCGCGCTTTCTCGAATTCGCCGACGTCATGATAGAAAACGCCGAGCAACAAATTCTTCGAGCCGCCGTCGAGAGCGTTGAAGGTCGCTGTGGTATCGGGAATCGCATCGATCAGGGCGATCGCATCGCTGTATTTGCCTTGCAGCGCCAGGACTCCGGCGCGCAGCAATTGCACGTTCGGATGCGAACCGTGCAGCGACGCCAATGCGCTATCGAAATCGCCGCTCCGAGCAATGATCAGGCGTGCCTGGAATCCGGCTGCTGACGTGTTGTCCGGATCCAGCGCAAGTGCGCGTTGCACGCTGCGATTCGCCTCTGCGTAGCGGCGCGCGAGTCCGTACGTGCGCGCGAGCTCATCGGCAAGCGCCGAGTTGCGCGGATCAAGCACCGCTGCCTCTTCCAATCGCCGAATCGCTTCGTCAAGCGGGCCTTGGCGGCGGTAGACATAGGCCGTTGCGCGCAAGGCATTGGCGTCGTTCGGACGCAGACGCAACGCTTCGTCGAATGATTGCAGTGCGGCCGGATAGTCGAGGTGAACCCAGTAGTCGTAAAAGCCCTTGGCCAGATGCGCGTCGGCCAGGTTCGGCTGCACCAGCAAGGCCTGCTCGGCCCGATCGTGCGCCGCGCGGGCAAGCTCGAACATCGACATCCGCTTGGTGCCACCGCGCCAGAACTGATAGCTGCTGGCGAGCGAATGCTGCGCGTAGGCGAGCGCAAATTCCGGGTCATTGGCTTCCGCTTGCTGATATAGATCAATCGCCGCATCGAGACCTTCGCTGGTGAATTGAGTCCACGCTGCATTGCGCAGGAATTCAGCACGCAGAAACAAATCGTAGGCAGCCTGATTGCTCGTCGGAACCTGGCTGATCGCCGCAACATCGGCCGGCAAGAGTTTGATTCGCAGTGCGTCGGCAATCTGGCCAGCAACATCGCTCTGGACCTGGAACAGATCCTTGATATCGCGATCATAGGTCTGCGCCCACAGGTTGGAGTCGCTGCCAGCATCGATCAGCTGCACTGCAACGCGCAACTTGTCGCCATATTTCTGGACGCTGCCTTCGAGAATCGTCGCGACGCCGAGCTCGCTGCCAATCGCCTTGAGTTGCTCGGGCTGGCTGCGATAGCGCTCGGTGGACGTGCGCGAAATGACTTTCAGTTCGCGCAGACTGGCCAGACGGCTGAGGATTTCATCCTGCATGCCGATCGCAAAATACGCGTTGTCCTGATCCGCGCTGAGATTCTTGAACGGCAGTACCGCGATCGATTTGCGCGCAGGCTTATCGATCACACTCGCCCGTTGGCCGGTTGCAATTGCCGGCAGTGCTGTCGCCGGCGGGTGAAACTCGCGCCACAGCAGCACTGCAAGTGCCAGCGACAAGACGCTGATGATGACGATATTGAGATACCAGCCGATCTTGTGCGCGTGCTCCGGTGGGCGCGCGTCGGGCGAATGCGCCGGCTCGGTGCGGCGAATGCCATCGGGGGTAAGCTCATAGATCCAGGCGAGCACGACCGTGATCGGAAATCCAATCAACAGCAACACTGCGAATACCAGAGTGATCGACTCGGGCAGACGCAGCAGCGGCACTACCGTTGCGCTGATTTCGATGACGGCCCATGCGACCACTGCATACGCCGCCGCCACGCGTATGACGTGACGACGATGCAACTCACGCAATAGTTCCGAGAAACCCATTACCGATCGCCCCCTGAAACGCTGCTTGACATTGGCCAGTCAACACATGGCGCGCAAGGATAGCAGTCAAACAACGCCGCTCCACGTCTGCCAAGCAAAACGAAAACGGGCGGCCAATGGCCGCCCGTCAGGGTTTGCACAGTGAGTCGAACCTAGCGCGCGAACAAATGCTCGACGCCGGCGCGTTCCTCGCGCAACTCCTTGTTCGTCGCATCAATGCGCGCACGCGAGAAAGCATTGATATCGAGGCCCTGCACGATTGTGTACTGACCATTTTTCACCGTGACCGGGTAGCCATAGATGACGCCCGGTTCTATTCCGTAGGAACCGTCGGCCGGAATACCCATCGAAGCCCAGTCCCCGTCCGCCGTGCCCGTCGCCCAGGTACGCATGTGATCGATCGCAGCCGATGCTGCTGACGCCGCTGACGATGCACCGCGCGCCTTGATGATTGCTGCACCGCGCTGCTGCACGGTTGGAATGAACGTGTCCTGATACCAAGCCGTATCGACCAGCCCGGTCGCCGCCTTGCCGCTAACGGTTGCGTGATGGATGTCTGGATACTGGGTCGATGAGTGATTGCCCCAGATCGTCATGCGCTTGATGTCGGTCGTGTGTGCGCCGGTTTTCCCGGCGAGCTGCGACAGCGCGCGATTGTGATCGAGGCGCACCATTGCGGTGAAACACTTCGGATCGAGGTCGGGCGCATTCTGCTGCGCGATCAGCGCATTCGTGTTGGCCGGATTGCCGACGACGAGCACCTTGACATCGCGCTTGGCGTGCGCGTTGAGGGCTTTGCCTTGCGGCGCAAAAATCGCACCATTCGCTTCGAGCAGATCCTTGCGCTCCATGCCGGGGCCGCGTGGACGCGCGCCGACCAGCAAGGCATAGTCGACATTCTTGAATGCGACGTTGGCGTCGTCGGTCGCGACGACACCGGCGAGCGTTGGAAACGCGCAATCGTTCAATTCCATGACAACGCCTTCAAGAGCGGGCAACGCCGGGGTGATTTCCAGCATTTGCAGGATCACCGACTGATCCGGGCCGAGCATGTCGCCGGCCGCGATGCGAAACAGCAACGCATAACCGATCTGACCGGCAGCGCCGGTGACCGCAACTCTAACTGGGGTTTTCATCATGCAACTCCTGAATTCACGGCGTACATGCAGCACGCCAATTGAAAATTATGGATGTCCAAACGCAACGCAGTTCCTCAGGACAATTCCGCAAAAAATTCCTTGATCCGCGTCATGCCGGGAACCAGTTGCGCAGGCGGACAGGTGTAGGAAATACGCAGCGCGTTAGGATCGCCAAACGCACGGCCCGGCACACAAGCGACACCTTTGACGTCCAACAGCGCGTCGCAGACATCGACATCGCTGTCGAGCGTCTTCCCGCTGTGCGACTTGCCGAACGCGCACGAGATATTCGGGAACGCGTAGAACGCACCTTGCGGACGCGGACAGATGACACCGGGAATCGAATTCAATATCCCGACGACCTCATCGCGCTTGGCGGAAAATTCCGCGCACTTGGCAATCGTGACATCCTGCGGCCCGCTCAGCGCTGCAACAGCGGCAGCAGTGACAACTTCCGGCAGACTGGTGATGTGGTTCGAGTTCAATGTAACCAGCGCCTGCGCGACCTGTTCGGGACCGGCCATGAAACCGACACGCCAGCCGGGCATGCCGTAGGTCTTCGAAATCGAATCGACGATCACCGTGCGGTCGCGCAATTCGGGGCGCACATGAAGAAAATTGTGATAGCCGATGCCATCGAAAATCATCCGGTTGTAGATATCGTCCGTGATGATCCACGTATCCGGATGACGTACCAGCACGTCGGCCAGTGCGCTGATTTCAGACTGGGTATAAACCATGCCGGTCGGATTGGCCGGATTGTTGAACAGGAAGACCTTCGGTTTGCTCACGAGCGCCGCATCGAGCTGCGCCGGCGTCAGCTTGTAATTCTGATCGGCCGGACACGGCATCAGCTTTATTTTTGCGCCGAGGATATCGGCGATATCGACATAGCTGGTC
>JBDTOS010000126.1:0-7587 GCA_039933095.1 Dokdonella sp. | reverse complement strand
AGGACGGATCTGCGGTTGCGCCGACGGCGCACATTTCGACCCGGCGTGGTGTGTCTGCTACCAGAGCGTAGTCCGCTGTGCCGCAATTGGCGAACTTGAAGCTGCAAACTCGGGTCGCCCACGTTGCACTGCCGGTGCTCGCATAGAACTCGCTGTTGAACCAGAACGTGCACTGGTCGGTCGGATCGACGCTCATTGACGCATAGTCGCCCCAGCGACCGCTGGTGCTGGTCTGATGTCCCGTTGTTACCGGCGTGCAGGTGACCTCATCTTCCATCGTCCCGATCGGATCGCCATTGGTGCGACCGGTGTAGCGCATCTGCGGCTCGACCGTGGTGCTCGAAGCAGAATAGCCGACTGCCAGATTGTCATTCTTGTCGATCGCAATCGACGGCAGGAAGCGCGTCGTGCCATCGGGGCCATAAATGCCCTCGTCTACGATCTGCTTGGCAAGTTTGTACGGCGCAGTTGCCATTGTCAGCGGCAATGGTGGAAGTGCGGTCGCCGATTCAAAGTCATGGGCAAAAATGCGATCGTTCGGAGGGTTCATGCCGAACTTCACCCAACGAACCTCGGCATTGCCGATATCGGCATTGACCAACACCGTATGGCTGACAGCAGCAGAAACGCGTGACGGTGCACCGGCCGGATAGGCACGTGCCGACGCGCGATTCATCGTATTGCTGCCGAACGCATCGAGTCTGTTTGCCGTTACCGGCTGCGGAGCCTGTATGGGTGTCGGAATAAACGGTGCATTCGCGGCCAGGCGACTCGGCGTCATCGTGATGGTGCTGTTGGCCGGAGTGGTCCAGTCGAGACACATATCCCAGAATCGATACTCGCTGGTTAATCCGTCGAAATGGGTAAACACCGGGCAGGCGTAACCGGGTGCCTTGACGGTGCCGTTCATGTGCAGAGCCATCACGCCGTAAGCATCGAATCCGCCAAAGGCAACCATCGCCGCAGGCAAATTCTGCAACATCTGATCGCGCTGAAGAGCTGCCATACGTGCGCCGACGAACGCGCTGCCATTGGCGCGGTCGAACTCATGGGTTGTCAGCAGATAGGAGTCCTGTGTGCCGCTCTCATCGACCCAGATTCCGAAATGTGGGTAGTCGCCGAAAAAGGTCGAATTGAACTGGTAGCGGTTGTAGGTACCGAGCGGGTCCGACGATGTGGATACTGCAACGCACTGCGTGGCGTTGGTGTTTCCGCTGGTCGGGGAGTAGAACTGGCTAGCCATCCAGCGCTGGGCCTCATGGTCGAATAGAACCACTGGGTCGCCGGAGTTGCTGGTCTGGCAGACGCCACCGAAACCGGCAAACAACGTATTGCCAAGCGTAGCGGCAAGAACAGTGGCTCCTGTCTTGTCATAGATCGCGTAGCGACTGTTGACCCACTGGAAAAAATGGCTGGGGCCGACATCACCATTGGTATCCGGCGGCAGGCAGCCGCAGGCGCTCTGCGCCGAGTTGATCGTGTTGAATGCCACGATCGTTGCGGGCGCCGGCGTGAAGATCGGTGATTCCTGCACGTGCATTTTCAACGGCGACAAAGGAACGATGTCCGTCATTCCGCTGTTCTTGAGGAAAATATTCGGGATTTCATAGGGTTCCGCTTCGGTACCCTTGGGCGTTGCGGGACCTGCCTCGGCTGCCATGTCGCGCAACGGCCGGGAAACATCATGGTGAGTGTCGTAAGTGACTTGCGGTGTCGCAGAGGGCGTCATCGCCTCCACGCCTTGCATCGCAAGACCTGAGAAGGCAGCAACGCTCAGCGCGAGCGGTAAAAGTCGAAAGGTGGACATAGAAGTGAACCCCGCATCAAAGGCTATAAGACTGTCGGCCCAAGCTCCGTAATGAACACCCTGCCGTTTCAGGTGTCACCATTCCTCACTTGCTTCCTTGTTTCTCCGCGTCTGCTTTGGCCTTGGCCAAGTCGAGGCGACGCAAGTGATCGCGTAAAAATGCCCCTGTTTCCGGTGTAAGCCCGAGATCATCCAAGGCTGTTTGAATCGCTGCTCGCTCCTGCTCCAGACCCTGCTTCCGGAGCATGCTCAGCGCTGACTCGGCGATGTTGAGGTTTTCACTCCGCAACCAACGGCTCAATGACTCGGAAGGCACCCTTGCAGAGGAAAAATTCAGCACGTCGAAAGCCTGCAAGACCAATCCGTCCAATCCTTTGGACTCGTTTTGGTATCCGCCCAAAGGACTAGTAGACACCAAATTCTGAGCCACGTCCAGCCACCATTCCGACCCGAAAACATCCGGTTGTTGCATGGCGGCCACGAGCAGAAAGCCGCGCGCAGAGGGGGGGGGCTTGGCGTCGCGCACGAATGCTTCGATGGCTCGTCGATCGGGCGCTCTGATCTTTTTTTGCAACCCATGCTCGAACACGATCTGAACTGCCGCCAAGTTCTGCAGTTGCGGATCAGGCTTTCCCAGTAATCCCAGTAGCAATTTCAAGCTGGATCGCGACTCACGACCATGCTCACTCTTACCGAGGTTCAGGACCTTTCGCACATCGGGTCGATCCTCGAACAGTGCCGGTTCCAGCCCAGGTGCATTCAGCATTCGCGCGCCCTTTCGATTCGCGATCATTCTCTCCGGATTGCGAGGATCGGAAGCAAAAACCGTATAGCCTACGATGTAGCTCTTTCCCACCCGAACTTGCCTCAGCACATCCTGGCTGGCGAGCACGTCGATGTCGTCCTGGGTAATGAGCTTCGGGTTACCGGCAAGAGTTTCCGTGCGTTGAAACACAATGCGACTAAACGACGCGTTGATTTCCTTCACTGTGCCGACAATCAGCAGATTGGTCGGCTGGTACAGGAACTCCAGCGGTGGCTCGATCTGCTCAGCATGCAGCGGAGCCAGCAGCATCAAACAACCCAGCAGCAGCGACACGGCCCTGATTCGCAATGCGGGTGAAGAGCAATGCAGCGTTTGAATCACGGAAGGGGAAGATCGGAATGCGACCAAGGCTGAGTACTCCGGACGAAGCTTGTTGGGATCGAAAAGACTAGCACGTGTGCAATCGTGCCCAAGTCCTTGGACAGCGAACTCATCGGACATCGAGTTGCATATTCAAACCTTGCGCGGATTGCCAGTACGACCAGGACGCTTAGGAGCAGGCCATGCCCACGACACGGATGCGCGCCGGTCGCGCCCATGGGGCGCCTACATTTGCAGGCCGAATCAATAGTGAACGATTTACTCGCCAGCTTTGACTGAACGCGAGCCATCGCTCGTACCGACCCCGCATTTGCCCCGGCTGCATCCCTCGTTCGCGCGGCGTACTATCGACGGCCATCAAATGCTCACCTAGGAGCACGCAGCCATGCGTAATGCAGCGAGATTTTTGTTGTTCGTTTTCGTCACCGGAGCGGCCCAGGCGGCAATGGTCGCCAAGCCGATCGACTACAGTCTTGGCGATACGCATTTTCAAGGCCAGTTGGTCTACGACGATGCGACCACGGCCAAACGCCCGGGTCTCGTCATGATCCCGAACTGGTACGGCATCAATGCCGCCGCGATCGCCAAGGCGAAGATGATCGCCGGCAAGGACTACGTGATTTTTCTCGGCGACATGTATGGCAAGGACACGCGACCGGACAGCCGCGACTCCGCGTCGGCGGCGGTCAAGCCGCTGTACGGCGATCGCTCGATCATGCGCGCGCGCGTCAACGCGGCGCTCGATCAACTCAAGGCGCAAGCAGGCAGCGCACCGATTGATCTGAAACACCTGGGCGCGCTCGGATTTTGTTTCGGCGGATCGGCAGCACTCGATCTGGCGCGCTCCGGTGCCGACATTCAGACTGTCGTGACTTTCCACGGCGGGCTTGCGACCGACGATCCGGCGCTCGCGAAAAACATCAAGGCGCATGTGCTCGTGCTCAACGGTGCCGATGACAAAGGAGTCGGCCCTGACGTGCCTGCGTTCCAGGATGAAATGCGGGCGGCCAACATCGATTGGCAGCTCGTCAATTTCGGCGGCGCGGTGCATTGCTTCACCGAAGTCGGCGAGAACTCGACCGGCTGCAAGTACGACGAGAAAGTCAGCAATCGCGCTTACGTCATGATGCGCGACTGGCTTGCCGAAAGCTGGCGCGGGTGACACGAACTTTGCGAACCAATGCCCGCCGCATTGCTCGGCGGGTTGGGTAGCGATGGGTTAAAGGAAAAAACAATGACACTTTCCAACGCATTCAAATGCTTCGCCCAAGGGGCCGCACGCAAGACTGGTCGCCCGGCGACGTTTCTGCTCGCCGTCACCGTCATCGTGGTGTGGGCAATCACCGGCCCGATCTTCCACTACAGCGATACCTGGCAATTGATCATCAATACCGGCACGACGATCATCACGTTCCTGATGGTCTTCCTGATCCAGAACACCCAGAACCGCGACGGCGAAGCCTTGCAGGTGAAACTCGACGAGCTGATCCGCGCGGTCGAAGGCGCAAACAACGCGCTGCTCGATCTGGAGGAACTCGAAGACGAGGAGCTCGACGCAATCCGCGAAACCTATCGCAAGATGGCTTGCGAAGCTCGCAACGAGCAAAAGTGATTCAGCGTGACTCGCCCACACTGCACTCGGCGCCGTCACTGTCAAGAAAACGGGCAATGCGTGAACCATGCAGTGCCATCGGTGGAGCGGTGAACTGAACGCCGCGGCTCGCTGCCTCCTCATGAAAACGAGTGAGGTCGGCGACGCAAAATCCGAGTTGGCAAGTGCCGGCGGGATGTTCCGGCGATGCCGGATGCAGGGCCAGAGTCGTTCCACCGGTCTCGAGTTCGCTCCAATGCGGCGATTGAAATCGCAGCACGAGTCCGAGTTGCTCGACGTGAAAGCGGACGGCCCGCTCCATATCGCTCACGTACTTGATCGCATAGCTCAACGCGGTAGTCATCGTTCCTCCCGGTGATTGCGGTTGACCCAATACCATCTTGCGGGCGTCGCCGCGCTCAGGTCGACGCAGTCAACACCTTGCGTCGATACACCATGCGCCAAGCGAACACATCGTTGGCGAGCGCATCGGTGGTCTGATCGGATACCTCGAGCAAATCCTGAAATCCCGGATTGCTGTCGGCACCGGCCAATCGCGCAGCACGTTGCATGACCGGCTTCAGTTGTGCGGCGGTATCGGCGGTGCGTTCTGCGTAGGCGCTGAAGTCGCCCTGAGAGCGCACGCCGAGCAGGGCTGCGCCGAGTGCAGGAAACAAAGCGCCGATAAACGTCATCGCATCGCGCAGGTGCTCGCTCTGTGCCTCCGTCAAATGCCACATTTGTGGCACGTAGAGAGCGAGAAACACCACGCAACCCGCAATCAGCAGCCACAGCAAGATGCTTTCCGTTGATTCGAGGCGTTCGTGCACGCGCGCCTGATTCTTCGAAGTACGTTCGTTGAAATCGAGTTGCGGCTGGACTTCGAGTTCATTGATCGTCGCAATCGCAGTGCGTACAAATGTCGGCGTCGCAACGGCATTGATCATCGGCAACTGGCGCACGCACGCGCGCACATACCAACTCGCCCACGACGCGCCGGCGTGACTACTGTCGCCGTCGGCATCGCTCGGTTCCAGCGATTGACCGCACCAGATGCCCATCCGGGCCTGCCGCAACTGTTCGGCGACGGCTCGATATTCGAGCCAACGCTCGTGCCAGCAGCGACGCCGACCGAGAATGGTCATCGCGAGCATCAGCAGGATCATCACGAGTTCGATGCTGACGAACAACGCTTTTTCGTGATGAAAAAAAGTGCCCATCAACCCGGCTGTCGTCGCGAGCCCGGCAAGCAGGTAAATCAACACATAAGTTCCGCGATAGGCGCGACCATAGATCTCGGCCAGATGATCGGCGCGATGGAACGGTTGCCATAACGAAGCATCCATCGCGCCGGCGAGCGGCGCGTCAGTGGTCGCAACCGCGTCATGAAAACGCTGCCAGTTTGAATGCCAACTTGCATGACTGCTCGATGCCAACAAGCGCCAGCTCGGCCAGCGCTTGCCGCCGAGCACAAGCAGCATCTGGAACAAGGGCGGAAAGCGGCTGCTGCGGCTCGCGTCTTCGCCCTGGAAATCGCGCCAGCGCTGCTGCGCGTCGCGATCGTGCGCATGCGGATGACTTCCAGGCACATGCTCGGGCGTCGGATTCAGACACAAGCTGTCGTGCAGCCAGTCACCGATACTCGCCAGATTGCTGCTCTCGTCGGTACCGGGCAGGAACACGCGTGGTGCGACATCAGGCTGCGATGCGTGAATCCACACCACCGGCAAGCGCCGCTCGCGCGCGAGTCGGATCAAATGCGCCGCGCCACCAAGGCCGCGCGCCGGTTCGCCGTCCCACACACCGATCAGCACATCGGATTGTTCCAGCGTGATCTCACCGACCAGTTCATACGCATCGCGGTGCAGGCCGCCATTTTCCGGACCGCGAATTTCCAGCACGCTTGCCGAGTGCTTGCGCAGCCGATCGAAGTGCTCGCGATAGCGCGCGGCTTCAGCGTCATCGCAACCCTCGGTCGCGATTTCCACAAATCGCTGCGGATCGAACGCAAGTACCGACTGCAATTGCCAGCCGCGCTCAAGCGCCACATCGGCGCCGATTTCGTCGGAACCCTGAGCGAGTCCGCAGGTATAACGTCTGAGTGCGGGTGCGTCGCGATAGTGTTTCGGCTGCGTTGTCGCGACCTTGCTGGCCGCTTGGTCAAGCTTCTCCAGCACGGCGTCGATCTGTGTTGCCACATGCTCGGCGGCAACTTTCAATCGATTGGGCCGATGCCCGGTCAATCCGACCCGGATCACGAGTTGCGGCAGGACAGATTGACTCATCGGCATTCCCCTGTTGCTGGAAACGAAATCACAACTCCGGCACCTTCACCTCAAGGCGCAATCAACGCTCTAAAGCCTCCCCCTTCAAGGGGGAGGTTGGAGGGGGATGGGTCAGCTGTTCTTTCCCGAACACCTCGTCGAAACCCATCCCCACCCAACCCCTCGCGCGTCCTTGCGCTCGCAAGCCCGGTCTGCACTTCCGTGTGCAGCCGCTCGCCGGCGCGCGGCATGCCGCGCGAAATCCCGGCTCGCCCCCTTGAAGGGGAGGGCCTTGATGCATTCGCGGCTCGCAGGAAAATTCCGCGATCTTCAGAAACATCATATTCGGATGTCGCTACAAGGGGTTATTCCTGTGCGCTCACGACGACCGACCGATCGCGTAGCCGGCCAATACGGCAAGCGAATCGCGCGCATCCGATTTCGGTAGCGCGTTCAACGCGTGCCTGGCGCGATCGGCATAACTTGCCGCGCGTTCGCGCGCGTGTTCGAGTGCGCCGGAATCGGTGATCGCGGCGACGATATTGTCGAGCGAATCGAGGCCGCCGGTTTCGATCGCGCGGCGCAGGCTCGCGGCCTGCGCGGGCGCGCTGTGCGCAATGGCATAGATCACCGGCAAGGTCGGCTTGCCTTCGGCGAGATCGTCGCCGATGTTCTTGCCCAGCGTGCTCGCGTCGGACACGTAATCGAGTACGTCGTCGGCGATCTGGAACGCCAGGCCGAGATTCATGCCGTAGTCGGCGAGCGCATTTTCCTGCTC
>JBDTOS010000125.1:0-7675 GCA_039933095.1 Dokdonella sp. | reverse complement strand
ACCCAGAGCGCGCCGCCGCCGGATCGCGAGCGCCTGCAATCGAAGGCAGACCGCACCAAACTTGATGGTCTGTACGAATGCATCCTCTGCGCGTGCTGCTCGACCAGTTGTCCGAGTTACTGGTGGAACGGCGATCGCTATCTTGGCCCGGCAATTCTGTTGCAGGCGTATCGCTGGATCGTCGATAGCCGCGACGAAGACACCGGCACGCGACTCGACGATCTGGAAGACCCGTTCCGCCTCTATCGCTGCCACACGATCATGAACTGCACTCGCACCTGCCCCAAGGGCCTGAACCCGGCCAAGGCGATTGCCGAGATCAAGAAACTGATGGTCGAGCGCCGCGCATAGGACGACATGGCAGAACCTGCGTCTGCTGCGCGCGCGCCACCCTCTCCCCAAACCCTCTCCCATCAAGGGAGAGGGGGCGAGAGATTTGACCTCTCCCCTCGTGGGAGAGGTCGACGCGCGACTGCGATCGACAGGATCGATCGCGAACGGCATCGCCGGCTCGAAGAGCGAGCCCCCGGATGGGGCGAGTCACCGCGGCGGGAGAGGGGCGGCGCAATCCTTCAAGAATTGAGATCGAATAGCGTGCCGCAAACCGACCGATCTGCAACTGATTCAATCAAACACGACATCGCCCGCCTGCGCTGGCGTTGCCGCCGCGGCACCCGCGAACTCGATCAACTTCTCGGCGGTTGGCTCGAAAACCACTATCCAACGGCGACACAGCAACAAAGGTCGGCATTCGCGTTGTTACTCGATCAGCAGGACCCCGAGATCTGGCATTGGTTGATGGGGCAGGCCGGGCCCAACGATCCTGATCAACTCGCCATAATCGATGAAATCCGCGCCGGCCATCATTCTTGATTGCGGCCCGTCGCGCATGATCGCAATCGCAGCGTGCGTAATGAGCGCGCTGGCAGTCATCGCCGTCCTTGCCAGCGGATTGGCCTGGCTGCTGAAACTCGTAGTGATCAGCGCAACGATTGCGATCGCGTCAATCTCGCTACGCCGCTACCTGCGCCCTCGCTACACGCGCATCGCTCACGGCGAATCCGGCTGGCGTTTGCTCGACGCGCGCGACGAAGAATTCCCCGCAACCCTGTGCCGCCACGGACGTATCGGCGCCTTCGTGATTCTCGACTTCGCCCTCGACCGATCCAGCTATCGCTGCGTGCTTGCGCCAGATGTTGTCGATCCTGAGACTCGTCGGCGCTTGTCGCTTGCCCTCGCGCGTGCTTGAGGTGAGTGAAACGATTTCGCTGATGGTCAGGTCTAGCATTGATGCACACCGAACACGCGGCAAGGTGACGACCACGAGCTTCCAAGCCTTCGATGATCCCAGCGAAGATGCGCCGACGAATATCGTTGAACCGTATGCAACAACGACGGCCATCGCCCGCAACGTCTACGGCCAGCCGACCAGCGTGACCCGCAGCGGCACGTACAACTCATCCGCGATCAACGAAACTCGCAGCTACGTCTACGACACCTACCAGCGCCTGTGCAAGACGATCGATCCGGAATCCGGCCCGACCGTCGTCGATTACGACGCCGCCGGCAACCTCGCCTGGCGCGCCGCCGGCCAGACCGCTCTGACCAGCACCAGCCTGTGCCAGCAAACCAGCGTGCTTGCCGCCCAAAAAACCACCTACGGCTACGACGCACGGAATCGCCTGACCGGCACCACCTATGGCGACTTGAGCCCGTCGATCGCAACGACCTACACCAATGACGGCCTGCCGAACACCGTCATCTCGGACAGCAGTACGTGGACCTACACCTACAACAAGCGCCGCCTGCTCACCAATGAATCGCTGAACCTCGGCGGATCGGTCTACGGGTTCGCGCACGGCTACGACGGCAACGGCCATGAGAACAACCTCACCTACCCGGATGGCGGCAGCGTCGCGACCCTGCCCAACGCCCTCGGCGAATCCACCAAGGCCGGCATCTACGCCACCAGCGTCAGCCGCTTCCCCAACGGCGGCATCAGCGCCTTCAGCTACGGCAACGGCCTGACCCACACGACCACGCAGACGACGCGCGGCCTGCCCGATACCAGCATCGACACCAACGTGATCAACGACAATTACGATTGGGATGCCGATGGCAACGTCACCGCGATCACCAACTCCTTGAGCGGCGGCAACTCCAGCCGCACGATGAGCTACGATGATCGCGACCGCTTGACCGGCACCTACATCACCGACTATGCCGCGCAAGTGAGCTTTACCTACGATCCGCTGGATAACCTGCGTACCTATGTGACCCCGTTCCGCAATTTCACCCACGTGTACGACACCAGCTGGCGCTTGAGCTTGATCCGCGATCAGACCCTTGCGACCAAGTACAGCTACGGCTATGCCGGCGACCCCGGAAGCCGAGGCAACGCAACCAGCCGCCTCCAGACCGGCGGCACGAGCGAGAACTTCACGTTCGATCAAGGCAACCGCATGCGTGCGTTGGCAGGAACCACCAGTGCCACGTACACCTACGACGGCATGGGCAGAAGGACGCGCATCACTACTGGAGGCATCACCCGAAACCAGGTCTACAGCCAGGCAGGGCAGTTGCTGTACGAAACCAAATCCTCGCCAGCCAGCACCACGCGATACGTCTACCTCGATCGTCATCTTGTCGCCAAGGTCAACACCGCCGGCGCGACGATTACGACGACGTATCTGCATACGGATGGCTTGGGTACACCGGTGGGCGAGACCAATACCAGCGGCGTCGTGCAAACCCGCACACAGGTTGAGCCGTATGGTCTGATCCTCACGGGATTGGGCAATGATGGCCCCGGATACACCGGCCACGTGTATGACGCTGCGACGGGCCTCAATTACATGCAGCAGCGGTACTATGATCCGGTGGCGGGGCGGTTTTTGTCCGTCGATCCGATCGCGACCAATGCTAATACCGGCGCAAGCTTCAATCGGTATGCGTACGCGAACAATAATCCGTACGGCAGCATAGATTCGGATGGACGCGCTCCACAAGATAACTGGTACGGACTTAATGACCAACGCTTCCGCGATTGGGTTCATGCCGAAAAACAACTAGAAGGCAGAGGCGGCGCGCAAAACTATACAAAAGAAGACTTAAATAAACTTCACCAGGAGTGGAAAGAACTCGGCGAACCTCGCGGTAAGGGTGGGGTAAGCGGCGCGGGTGGGGGCGTAAGAGGGCAAAGAGGATTTTTCTCCCCTATCGGTCTTTTCAAACTTAACATTATTATGTACTTCGTCACGCATAGCTCAGACTTGAACGCTGGCGAACAAGAAGCTTTAGACAACCAAAAGCAACAATCTTCAGCTACACAAGAAAGTTTACCGAAGAACTCAAGTGGAAAGGAAGCTGTAGGTGCGTTGGAAGTTGGCGCAGCCATCGGAACAGGTGAAAATAGTATTCGTAGCGGAACTTATGATTCAAAAACTGGAGAGGCGACATTGCATTTAGACGCTGCGACAGGATCTCATATCGGGCGCACGGTAACAGTATGTGCAGATAAAGATAAATGCGGCGACTGACGAAATTAAATAGAGAGAAAAGTACGTCACACTCATTTTTTATATTGAATAAGACTATGACACAGCGAGTTTGTTATGCGAGTTTGGCAATTTACTCAAAGAGTAATGTGCTAGAGGAAATCAGTGGGGCGTTGCAGAAGCAACCTGTTCTTACTGGGGATAGGGCTGGAAAAATTTCGTGGATTTATTCAACAAGAGATGAATTAAGAGATGGATCTATTGAAGACCATTTGAAGTCATTAAAATTGCAGTTTAATGGCGTCACACAGGAATTAACTAGATTTTCTAAAAAAGGTCTCGATATTCGAGTGTGGATATATTTTGGAGCTAAGGACGTAAATCAATCGTTTTTGTTATCCGAAGATTTTCTCACGTGGATATCCATGTTTGGGGCAGACATTTGTGTTGATGTATGGAATTGATCTGAAGGACGAAGTGTAGTTGACGTCCAATCAGCCGACCTTGTCAGCCGATCTTGGCGATGCAAACCAATCATCAACCCTAGATCAGCATGGCGCCGGCAACCTCGCCTGGCGCGCGGCCGGCCAGACCAGCCTGACCAGCACCAGCCTGTGCCAGCAAACCAGCGTCCCCGCCGCCCAAAAAACCAGCTACGGCTACGACGCCCGCAACCGCCTCACCGGCACCACCTACGGCGATGCGAGCCCGTCGATCACAACGACCTACACCAATGACGGCCTGCCGAACACCGTGGCATCTGATAACAGCACCTGGACGTACACCTACAACAAGCGCCGCCTGCTCACCAATGAATCCTTGAACCTCGGCGGATCGGTCTACGGCTTCGCCCACGGCTACGACGGCAACGCCCATGAGAACAACCTCACCTATCCCGATGGCGGCAGCGTCGCCACCTTGCCCAACGCCCTCGGTGAATCCACCAAGGCCGGTATCTATGCGACCAGTGTCAGTCGGTTCCCCAACGGCGGCATCAGCGCCTTCAGCTACGGCAACGGCCTGACCCACACGACCACGCAAACCACACGCGGCCTGCCCGATACCAGCATTGACACCAATGTGATCAACGACAACTACGATTGGGATGCCGACGGCAACGTCACCGCGATCACCAATTCCTTGAGTGGCGGCAACTCCAGCCGCACGATGAGCTACGATGATCGTGATCGCCTGACCGGCACCTACTTCACCGGCTTCAGCGCCCAGATCAACTTTACCTACGATCCGCTGGATAACCTTCGCACCTACGTGACCCCGTTCCGCAACTACACCCACGTCTACGACGCCAACTGGCGCTTGAGCCTGATCCGCGATCAGACCCTTGCGACCAAGTACAGCTACGGCTATGCCGGCGACCCCGGAAGCCGAGGCAACGCAACCAGCCGCCTCCAGACCGGCGGCACGAGCGAGAACTTCACGTTCGATCAAGGCAACCGCATGCGTGCGCTGAGCGGAACCACCAGCGCCACCTACACCTAGGATGGGATGGGCAGAAGGACGCGCATCACCGCAGCCGGCGTGACCCGAAATCAGCCAGGTAGCGTGCGCTACGCGCACGGACAAGAACTACCTTGTGCATCGAACCGTAACGCTAGCCGGAGCTATCGTGCGCGGAGCGCACGCTACAACACTACGACGCCCGCAACCGCCTCACCGGCAGCAGCTACGGCGGTGCGAGCCCCTCGAACGCTGCAAGGTGCTGTCGCTTGCGAGAGGTAACGTAAACGACTAATATTTTACCTCAGTAAAACATTCGTTTGAGGTGGCATCATGTCCTGCGCTGCAACCCTGCGCCAATCCGGCGGCTCGATCATCCTTTCCATTCCGAAGTCAATCGCACAAACCCTCGCGGTCGAGGCGGGGTCGGTGGTGGAACTTGCGGTGGCGGGACGAACGCTGTCAGTAACGCCTGCGAAGCGCAGCCTTGCGGATCGTCTGGCGGCGAGCCCCAAGTCACCCACAGGCTGGCAGCGGGGGGAGGCATCGATGCAGGATGGTGCGGTGGGCCGTGAATTAGTATGAGCCGGATGCCGGCGCGCGGCGATATCCTCGAGTTGAGCCTCGACCCAGTCAAAGGCGAGGAAACTCGAGGCTCACGGCCCGTGCTGGTGCTGTCGGCTGACGCGTTCAATCGCGCATCCGGTCTGTTACTGGTCGCACCCATAACGCAAGGTGGCATCAGCGCACGTGAGACGGGATTCAGCGTGACCTTGATGGGTTCCGGCACAAGGACGCACGGTGTTGTGTTGTGTGATCAAACACGCACTGTCGATGCTCGCGCCCGAACGTTCAAGAAGATCGAAAAGGCGCCGCCAGCAGTGATTGAGGAAGCATTGGATGCGGTTCGGTCGATTCTGGAGTCGGAATGAACTGGGTTTCCGTGACAAGGATCGACTAGCGCCTCTGTTCGCGGCGCGTCGTCGACGACGCGTAGCAAACGAGTGAAGTGCCTTCATTGAGTCGCGCTTGCGGCGCAGGGCGGGGATGCGGCACTCTGGTCGCTCTCTGCTGTCTGGAATGGCTCGCGCCAGTTGAAGCGGGCGTCCGCGCGTTGTAGCAAGGATCAATCAATCGCATGTTTCGCCCCCTCGAAGTCTTCATCGGCCTGCGCTACACGCGCGCCAAGCGGCGCAATCATTTCATTTCGTTCATTTCGCTGGTGTCGATTCTCGGCATCGCGGTCGGGGTGACTGCGCTGATCACCGTGATTTCGGTGATGAACGGCTTCGACAAGGAGTTGAAGGAACGCATCCTCGGTATGGTCTCGCACGCGACGATCTCCGGGGTCGATGAGAGCCTGCCGGACTGGAAGCAGGCGCTCGATCGCGCGAGTGCAAATCCGCATGTGCTCGGCGCGGCACCGTATGTCGAGAAGCAGGCGATGTTGCAGGGCGAGCGGCCGGCTGGCGCGATCGTGCGCGGGGTGATGCCGGACTACGAGCCGAAGGTTTCCGAAATCGATCAGCGCATGGTCAGCGGCAAGTTCGGCGCGCTGATGCCGGGCAGTTTCGGCATCGTGCTTGGCAAGGAACTGGCGATGAATCTCGGCGTCAGCCTCGGTGATTACGTCACCGTGTTCGCGCCGGAATTCAGCGCTTCGCCGATCGGCGCACTGCCGCGCATCAAGCGCTTCACCGTGGTCGGTCTGTTCGAGGCGGGTATGCAGGAGTACGACGCTGGCCTCGCCGTGGTCAACATGAGCGATGCGGAAAAGTTGTATCGGCTCGACGGACCGACCGGGATTCGCCTGCGCTTGGACGACATGTTTCGCGCCTATTCCGTCGCCCGCGATCTCGGCGACGAACTCGGCAGTTTCTACCGCGTGACCGACTGGATGCAGGGCCACAGCAACTTCTTCAAGGCGGTCGCGATGGAGAAGAAGGTGATGTTCCTGATCCTGTCGCTGATCGTCGCGGTGGCCGCGTTCAATCTGGTTTCGACCCTCGTCATGCTGGTGACCGACAAACAGGCCGATATCGCGATCCTGCGCACGCTCGGCCAGAGTCCACGCAGCATCATGGGCGTATTCATGGTGCAGGGCGTTCTGGTCGGATCGCTCGGTGTCGCGCTCGGCGTATTTTTTGGGGTCGTGTTGTCGCTCAATCTGGCTGCAATCGTGCACTGGATCGAGCAGACGTTCGGGGTCGTGTTTCTGTCGCCGGATGTGTATTACATCAGCGAGCTGCCGTCCGATCTGCATTGGCCGGATGTCGGCTGGATCACGATCACCGCTTTCGTGTTCTGCACCTTGGCGACCCTGTATCCGGCTTGGCGCGCGGCGCGCACCGAACCGGCCGCTGCGCTGCGTTACGAATAAGGTGAAACGACGATGACCGATTTCGTGATCAGTGCACGTAACATCGCCAAGACCTATCAGGAAGATCACCTGCGCACCGAAGTGCTGCGCGACGTGAGTTTCGGCGTCGCGCGCGGCGAGACCGTCGCGATCACCGGCGCGTCGGGCAGCGGCAAGAGCACGTTGCTGCATATTCTCGGCGGGCTCGATACGCCAAGTGCGGGTTCAGTCGAGGTCGACGGCAGGGCGATGTCGGCGCTGTCGGACAAGGCGCGTGGTGAATTGCGAAATCGATCGCTTGGATTCGTCTACCAGTTTCATCATTTGCTGCCTGAGTTCACCGCGTTGGAAAACGTCTGCA
>JBDTOS010000124.1:0-7692 GCA_039933095.1 Dokdonella sp. | reverse complement strand
GCCTCGCTGGCAGTCGGCCTCGCGCGCCGCGGCAAGAAAGTCGCCGTCATCGACTTCGATGTCGGCCTGCGCAATCTCGATCTGATCATGGGCTGCGAGCGCCGCGTCGTTTACGACTTCGTCAACGTCATCCAGGGCGAATGCACGCTCAAGCAGGCGTTGATCAAGGACAAACGCTATCCATCTCTATTCGTGCTCGCGGCATCTCAGACGCGCGACAAGGAAGCACTGACCGTCGAGGGCGTCGAAAATGTACTCAAGGGTCTGGCCGACGAGCAGTTCGATTATGTGGTTTGCGATTCACCGGCCGGCATTGAAAAAGGCGCGTCGCTGGCGATGTACTTCGCCGATCGCGCGATCGTCGTGGTCAATCCGGAAGTATCCAGCGTGCGCGATTCCGATCGCATCCTCGGTCTGCTCGCCAGCAAGACCCGGCGCGCGGAAAACGGCAACGGGGCCGTCGAACAGCATCTGCTGCTGACCCGCTACAACCCGAACCGGGTCGAGGCCGGCGACATGATGAGCATCAAGGATGTGCAGGAAATCCTCGGTATCGACATCCTCGGCGTGATTCCCGAATCCGAAGGTGTGCTCGCCGCCTCGAACTCGGGCGTGCCGGTCATCCTCGATGAGGCCTCGAATGCGGGGCTAGCGTACGACGACGCGGTTGCGCGCCTGCTCGGCGACGAGCGCCCACTGCGTTTCGTCGATCCCCAGAAGAAGGGCCTGTTTTCACGGATATTCGGGAGCTGAGCATGGGCATCCTTGATTTCTTCAAACCGCGCCCGCGCAACACCGCTTCGATGGCAAAGGAACGTCTGCGCATCATCGTTGCGCAGGAACGCGCCCAGCGCGGCACGCCGGATTACCTGCCGTTGCTGCGTCGCGAGATCCTTGAAGTGATCAAGAAATACGTCAACGTCGATCCCGATGCCGTGCAGGTCAATTTCGAGCACGACGGCGATCAGGATGTTCTCGAGTTGTCGGTGTTCCTGCCCGACAAGAATGGCGACAAGGTCTCTCTGGTCGGGTCGCGCAAGTAAAACCTTGCGGCGGCGATAGCTGCCGCGATGCAGGTGTTTTCGATTGATGCTCGTGCTGGCCGACATTGACCTGACCGATGTTCGCAAGCTTCTCGCGGATTTCGATCTGCGCTTCGAATTGATCGACGATGGCCTGGCGATTCCCGGCAGTTACTGGGGCGAACCCGAGGCCGGCATCATCGGCTCGACCATCCATGCGCGCGGCGATACGCCCGTGCACTCGCTGCTGCACGAAGCCGGCCATCTGATCGTGCAATCACCCGAACGGCGCGCATCGATACACACCAACGCCACCGATTCGGTCGCCGAGGAAGATGCCTGTTGCTACCTGCAAGTCGTGCTGGCCGATCGCCTCGGCGGCGTCACTCGCGAGCGCATCATGCGCGACATGGACGAATGGGGTTACACGTTTCGGCTCGGTTCGACCAACGCGTGGTTCGAGCACGATGCGTCGGAAACCCGCGCGTGGTTGATCGCGCGCGGATTTCTTCAGTAGTCGAAGCAGTCGATCAGCCTTCGCACTTGTCGAGCATGCGCTCGGTGATGACCCACTCCTTGCCTTCGTTGAAAGTCACATCTTCAACGACGCACTCGGTGCCGTCTTCGGCCTCGAGTTTCACGTCGAAGTGACCGCGTTCGATATTGGTCAGGGTAAATGTCGAACCGGGTTCGACGGTGTCACCGTCCTTGTCACCGAGTTGGTCCGGGCCCCAGTCGTCGGACTTCACGGATGACAGGTACAGGTGATGGATCGCGGTCTTCGATTTGTTGACGATATCGAGTTCGTGCGCGCTGGCGACCGACGCCAGGCCAAGGCTGAGCACACAGCCGAGCGCACTACCCAGTAATAGACGACGCATGGTTTGCCTCTTGATGGTTGGAGTTTGAGTGGATGGATTCCCCGATCGCCGCGCGCCAATTACTCGCCAGCGACGGCGGCTACTGTAGTCGATTGGCGGATGGAAACATCATCCTCGTGAACAAATATTTGCGCGTATCGTTCAGGTAATACGGACATCCCGCGATTGACGTGATCGCGGCCTCGCTTGCGCCACGCGTGCAAGCCCACTAGCCTTGGTCGCTTGTTGCCGTCGGGGATTCAACCATGATCAGAACCATCAGCGCGACCGCGCTTGTCATTGCGGTTTCCGGCTCGTTTTCCGTGGCGATGGCCGATCCACCAACGGCCGCCGATGCGCGCAACTTCGTCGAGCAGATGAACACCGAACTCAAGGCGCAGTCGATCCCTGCTGCGGCAGCGGAATGGGTCGCCGAGACCTACATCACCGACGACACCCAGATGCTGACGGCGCGCGCCAACGAGCGCTGGCTGCAGTGGCTGTCCAACGAAACCAAAAAAGCGCGGGCATACGAGAAGACCGCGGGACTCGACGCCCGCGACCAGCGCGCCATTGCCCTGCTCAAGCTGCAGACGGCGATGCCTGCGCCGAAAAATCCCGAGCACCTGACCGAGCTGACCACGCTCGGATCGAAGCTGACAGCTGCCTACGGTTCCGGCAAGTACTGCAAGGATGCCAACGATCCCGACAGTTGCCGCAATCTCAACCAGCTTTCCGACATGCTTGCCAAGACCGACAACTGGGATACCGCGCTGGATGCATGGGCCGGCTGGCACAAGGTCGGTCGCGGCATGCTCGGCGACTATCAACGGTTCGTCGAACTGCTCAACGAGGGTTCGCGTGATCTTGGCTATGAAAATGCCGGCGTGATGTGGCGCGCCGGCTACGACATGAGCCCGGCCGATTTCGAAAAGGAAACCGACAAGCTTTGGGGCCAGGTCAAACCGCTGTATCAACAATTGCAGTGCTACACACGCACCAAGCTCGATGCGAAATACCCCGGCAAGATGCCCAGCGACGGCACCATTCCGGCGCACATCACCGGCAATATGTGGGCGCAGGACTGGTCGAATCTTTACCCGATGCTGCAACCGTATCCCGGCGTCGGCAATCTCGATGTCAACGCGCATCTGGAAGCGCAGCGCAAGGCGATATTCGATGATCTGAAAACCGCTGCGCACAATCCCACCGATCCGCTCGAAATCGCTCGACTCGATCACGAAGCGGACCTGAAAAACGCAATTGCGATGACGCGTCGCGCCGAGGATTTTTACACCTCGATCGGTTTTCCGCCGTTGCCGAAGAGTTTCTACGAGAAATCGATGCTGCTGCGTCCGCGTGATCGCGATGCGCTCTGCCATGCGAGCGCGTGGCCGATGAACATGGACGAAGATGTGCGCATCAAAATGTGCATCAGTGCGAGCGAGGAGGAGCAGTACACCATCTATCACGAGATGGGCCACATCTATTATTACCTCGCCTACAAGGGCGAATGGCCGATCTTCCAGAGCGGCGCCAACGATGGATTTCACGAAGCGATCGGCGACACGGTCCGGCTCAACATCACGCCCGCCTACCTCGCCAGGATTGGATTGGCTGGTGAGAGTGGCAGCGACAAGCAAGCCATGCTCAACGCGCAAATGAAACTCGCGCTGGGGAAAATCGCGTTCCTGCCATTTGGCCTGGTGATCGACAAGTGGCGCTGGGGCGTATTCGATGGATCGATAGGCAAGGACGACTACAACAGCGGCTGGTGGAATCTGCGCCGCCAGTATCAGGGGCTGTCGTCGCCGGTCGCTGCCACACCGGGCGATTTCGATCCCGGCGCGAAGAACCATGTACCGACCAATGTCCCGTACATGCGTTATTTCCTTGCCGATATCCTGCAATTCCAGTTTTATCGTTCGCTGTGCAAGGCCGCCGGTCACACTGGACCGCTGTACACCTGCTCTATCTACGGCAACAAGAAGGCTGGCGAACAATACTGGGCGATGCTCGGCAAGGGTGCGAGCCAGCCGTGGCAGAAAACGCTGAAGGAAATGACCGGCCAGGACCACATGGACGCAAGCGCAATCATCGACTACTTCGCGCCATTGCAGACCTGGCTGAAGCAGCAGAACAAGGGCAAGACGTGCGGCTGGTAGTAGATTCCTTCGTAATCGATTCTTTCGTAGTCGGTTCAGACGAGCCCAAGCAGCGGAGACGAGCATGCAGCGCTGGTTGAAATTACCGGATGGTCGCTATATCGACGCCGATCGCGTCGTTCTGGTCGGCAAGGTTGAATCGTTTGCTCGCTTCGACGAGGGCGGTAACGATCTCGGTATCGGCTACTCAGTGCTGATCGGTACCGATTTCCCGCGCGAGCAGCAATTCGCGGTGGTCGGCAGCAAGGAAGAAATTCACGCGTTCCTGAAAAATCTGCTGCTCGGGACCACGCCTGCGAACGCGCCGCCAACCTGAGATGTGCGCTATGCAGCGGCAATGCCGCTGCGCCACGCATAGGGTCCAATCAACCGCTCAGCATCTGCCGTCGACGCGGCGAAACAAGCGCCACGCGACGAAACCACCCACGGTAAATAATCCTGCACCGAGGGCAAGTTTCACTGTGCTGGTCGACAGTAGCGGCGAAATCACTCCCGCGATCAGCGCGCTCATGGCCAGACTGACAAATGCCTGCAACGATGAAACCGCGCCGCGATGTTGTGGAAATCGATCGAGCAACAGCAAGGTCAGGGTAGGAAACGCGAGACCGATGCCGATGCTATGCAGGCCGATCGGCAACACCGACCATGGCACGCTAGGAATTGGCATCCATACGGCCATGGCAAGATTGAGCACAGTCGCGCCAAGCATGATCGAGAAACCCCAGCGGATCGTCGCGACGGCACTGAGGCGCCCCGCTGTGCGTCCCGACAACAGCGACCCCAGCATCAGTCCAGAAATTGCTGGAATGAACAACCAGGCGAACTGACGCTCGTTCAATCCGAGCAGTCCGAGCACAAAGGCCGGTGCCGATGCGATGTACACGAACAGCGCATTGAAATTCAACGTTCCCGCAAGCGCCAATGGAAAAAATCCTCGATCGCGAAAAATTCCGCCGAATGTTCCCGCTGTCGCTCGCACCGACAACAGCGTGCGATTCTCGGGCGGATGCGTTTCCGGCAGCCAGAACACACTCGCCAGCCAAACACTGGCGGCGAACGCAGCAAGCAGCCAGAAAATCATCGGCCAGCGCGCGAACGAGATGACCCAGCCGCCAATGATCGGCGCGACCGCCGGTGCGACACCGAAGATCATCGACACGGTCGACATCAATCGCTGCGCATCGGCGCCGACGAAGCAGTCGCGAATAATCGCGCGCCCGACAATCAGGCCGGCACCGGCAGAAAAGCCTTGCAACGCACGAAACACCAGCAGTTGCCCGATCGATTGCGACAACGCACAGCCGATCGAGGCGAGCACAAACACCGCCACACCGACCAGGATGACTCGCCGCCGACCGAGCGCATCGGACAGTGAGCCATGTACCAGCGACATCAAGGCATACGCGATCAGGTAGGTACTGATCGTCTGCTGCATCGCCAAAGGACTTGCATCGAGCTGCTTCGCGATAGCCGGAAATGCCGGGAAAATCGTGTCGATCGAGAACGGACCGAACATCGCCAATCCCGCGAGCAACGGCGCAAGGCGGCGGCGACGAATGACAATTGCGTCGGAGTTGGGCGAGGTCAGCATCGGGATCGTGCAATTAGCGTGCGAACGCCATGCTACAAGCAGCGCGCCACCGCACCTAGTCCGCCATACCTTCGTCTTGCCCGATCCAGGACGCGGCTGTGGAACAAACACTTGTTCGGTTCCGCCCACAACAGGCACAATCGAAAAGCACCTGCGCAAACGCTTGTGGCCAGCGATGCCGGCGAACGCAGCGGCGAAAATTCTCACCCTCGGATCACGATGAATCTGATTTCCCTGGCAGCAGTGGGCATCGGTGGAGCGCTCGGCGCGATCGGGCGCTGGTGTCTCGGGATACTGCTCAATCCGCTGTTTCCAACGCTGCCCCTCGGCACGCTGGCAGCAAACCTCGCCGGCGGTTTGTTGATCGGCATCGCGATGGGCGTGTTCGCCCACTACGAAACGCTGCCGATCGCGATGCGGCTTGCGGTAACAACGGGATTTCTCGGCGGCCTCACAACGTTCTCGACGTTTTCCGCTGAGACCATGACCCTGTTCCTGCGTCAGCAATACGGATGGATGCTGACGATGATGGGCGTGCACGTGATGGGTTCACTGTTGATGACCCTGCTCGGCATCACTGTTGTACGCCTGCTTTTCAGAGCTTGATCTTTCATATCTGACTTTTCAGAACCGGACATCGGTAGCCGTCGGAGGACGATATGCGTGGCAGTCACCTGCGTTTCTACACGTACGAAAACCGCAAGCACAAAGGGCTGGCGGTGTACGAATGGCTCCTCGAGCGCGCGCGCGATCTTGGCATTCACGGCGGCTCGGCGTTTCGCGCACTGGCCGGCTTTGGCCACCGGGGAGTCATGCACGAACAGCATTTCGTCGAACTCGCTGGCGAACAGTCGATCCTCATCGAGTTCATCGCAGATGAGGATCAGGCTGATCAATTTCTTACCCTGATAAATCAAGAAGAACTCGCAATTTTCTGGATGCGATCCGAAGTGGAGTACGGCACCAGCGGTTCTTGATGACCCTGGTGCGAAGTGGTCAGTGAAGCGTTCTCGTCCCTGTCAGGGAACGCCACCGTTCGATCAACGCCAGCCACGCCGCAACTGATTGCTGCGACCGCTCGAACACTTCGCGACGCAACCGTCTCAATTCGGCACAATGCCGGTCGTGCATGGCATCTCTACGCCAATGTCATTTATTTTCGCATCCCTCGGAACCAATGAATCTGCAAGCCAACTACGAACAAATTCCGCTCAAGGACTACGCCGAGCGCGCTTATCTCGATTACTCGATGTACGTCGTGCTCGATCGCGCGCTACCGTTTGTCGGCGACGGGCTCAAGCCGGTGCAACGTCGCATCGTCTATGCAATGAGCGAACTCGGTCTCGCCGCTGGCGCCAAGCCGAAGAAATCCGCGCGCACGGTCGGCGACGTGATCGGCAAGTTCCACCCGCACGGCGACAGCGCCTGTTACGAGGCGATGGTGCTGATGGCGCAGCCGTTCTCGTACCGCTATCCACTGATTGATGGACAAGGCAACTTCGGCTCGACCGACGATCCGAAATCGTTCGCGGCAATGCGCTACACCGAATCGCGGTTAACGCCAATTGCCGACTTGCTGCTGGAAGAACTCGGCCAGGGCACAGTCGATTGGGTCGCGAACTTTGACGGGACCTTGCAGGAACCTTCGTGGCTCCCGGCACGCGTTCCGCACGTGCTGCTCAATGGCTCGACCGGTATTGCGGTCGGCATGGCAACCGATATTCCGCCGCACAACCTGCGCGAAATCATCACCGCGTGCATCCGGTTGCTCGACGAACCGCAGACCAGCGTCGCTGAGCTGTGCGAACACGTGCTCGCACCGGACTTTCCGACGCCGGCCGAAATCATCACGTCGAAGCAAGACATACAGACGATGTATGAAACCGGCAACGGTTCGGTTCGCTGTCGCGCGATCTACACGCGTGAGGACGGCAACATCGTCATCACCGCCCTGCCCTACCAGGTGTCGCCGTCGAAGATCATCGAGCAGCTCGCGACCCAGATGCGCGCGAAGAAATTGCCGATGCTGGAAGATCTGCGCGACGAGTCCGATC
>JBDTOS010000123.1:0-7707 GCA_039933095.1 Dokdonella sp. | reverse complement strand
AACCAGATTGTTGTCCTCGGCATCGATCGACACGGTGTCGACTGTCTGCGATTCAACGATCTGCGCGTCCATCATCGGGAGTGGCAAGGCCTGGCAAGCACTGTTGAGCATGCCGGTTTTGATGCCGGCATGCCCGTCAGGGTTTAGATCGCGGCGAAAAACCGTCTGGCGCTCGGCAGCGATTGTTGCGGTTTATCCTGCCGCTGCGCGCCTGCGTTCGCTCACCGGCTCGGAGAGCTGTTCCGCGATGCGCTGTTGCTCTGCCTTGAGTTGATTCGGCATGCGAGCGCCGAACGAATCGAGATATGTGCCAAGTTCGGCAATCTCGTTGCGCCAGGCATCGCTATCGACGTCGAGCAGTGGCGCATAGTCGGCAGCGGGGCGTTCGAGTCCATCGAGATTGATATCGTCCAGGGTCGGTAGATTGCCGATCGGCGTTTCCTGTGCGCCAGCGTCACCCTTGCAGCGAGAGATGATCCACTCGAGTACGCGCAGGTTGTCGCCAAATCCCGGCCACAGGAACTTGCCGTCCTTGCCCTTGCGGAACCAGTTGACGTGGAAAATTTTCGGTAACTTGGCGCCGGGCTTGTCGAACGACAGCCAGTGCGCGAAATAGTCTCCGTAGTTGTAGCCGCAGAATGGTTTCATCGCCATCGAGTCGCGGCGCATGACGCCGACCGCGCCGGTTGCAGCGGCGGTTGTTTCCGACCCCATTGCGGCACCGGCCAGCACGCCATGGGTCCAGTCACGTGCTTCAAACACGAGTGGCACAAGAGATTCACGGCGACCGCCAAAGATGATTGCCGAAATCGGCACGCCTTGCTCGGCTTCGGCCTGCGGCGACCAGCTCGGACATTGCTTCGCACTGACCGTGAAGCGTGAATTCGGATGCGCGGCCGGGCCATTCCTTGGATCGTAGTCGCGTCCTTGCCAGTCCTTGACCGGTATTCCCTCAGGCAGTCCTTCCCACCACGGCTGGTTATCGGCGGTGACGCCAACGTTGGTATAGATCGTGTCGTGCTGAATTGTCTTGAGCGCATTCAGGTTGGTCTTCGCGCTGGTGCCAGGCGCTACGCCAAAGAAACCAGCCTCGGGATTGATTGCCCACAAGCGACCGTCTGCTCCGGGCGTCATCCAGCAGATGTCGTCGCCGACGGTCCAGACTTTCCAACCCGCCTTGCGATAGCTCTCCGGCGGAATCAACATGGCCAGATTGGTCTTGCCGCAGGCCGACGGAAACGCCGCAGCAACGTAGGTTGTTTCGCCCCGCGGATCTTCGATGCCGACAATCAGCATGTGTTCGGCCAGCCAACCTTCCGTGCGCGCCTGCCACGAGGCAATGCGCAAGGCATGACATTTCTTGCCGAGCAGCGCGTTGCCGCCGTACCCCGAGCCAATCGACTTGATCGAGAGTTCTTCCGGGAAATGCATGATGAAACGCCGCTCCGGATCGAGATCGCCGTTCGAGTGCAGGCCCTTCACGAACGTGTCTGCCCGCACGCCGCGCGCGGCTTGCTCAGTGCCCTCGCGCTCGATACGCGCCAACGCCGGAGCACCCATGCGCGTCATGATGCGCATGTTGGCGACGACATAGGGCGAATCGGTAATCTCGACGCCGCAGCGGGAGATGGGCGAATCGATCGGGCCCATGCAGTAAGGAACCACATACATGGTTCGGCCCTGCATGCAGCCATCAAACAGCGCATCGACCTTGGCGTGCGCGTCGGCCGGCGCCATCCATTGATTGTTCGGGCCTGCATCCTCGCGATGGGTTGTGCAGATGAACGTCAGATGTTCGACGCGCGCGACATCGCCCGGGTTCGAGCGATGCAAGTGGCAGCGCGGATGGGTTTCCTGATTCAGTTCGATCAAGGTGCCATCAGCGATCATTTGCGCGTTCAGCATCGCTGCCTCGGCGTCCGAGCCGTCGCACCAGTGGATTCGGTCCGGGCGCGTCAGTTTGGCGACATCGTCGACCCAGCGATTCAGGGTCTCAAGTTGACTCGGCATGCAATTCCTCTGCGCGGTTGATTCCGCGTCCGTGGGCAATGGACGGATGACGTTAGCGAGCGATTACAAGGTTTGCAAGGAAGACTGCGGCAAAAGGCCCGCCGCGTGCATTGCTTACGCCGGGATCAATGCGTCGATTACATGTTCGACGTACGCGGCGAATTCGTCGTGGTTCAGCCGTGGTTGATCGAACTGGGCAAGCTGCACGAAGCCCGCATAGGCAGTGCAGGCGAGCCTCGCGCGATTCGCTGCCGCAGCGGCATCGAGCCCGGCTTCGCGAAACGCGACGGCCAGGAACTCGATCCGGCGCTGGATGACGCGCGCGATAACCGGTCGCACGAGCGGTTGATCGAGTGCTTGCAGCAGGGCGGCGAAAATCACATGGGCGGGTCGTTCGCGACTGACTTGCCGGAACATCTCCCGCAGCCGCTGGCGCGGATCGGCAATGGACTCGACCGAGCCGAGCGTCTCCTCGGCATCGCGTTGCTCCCAATGGTCCAGCGCGGCCTGCAACAGGGCTTCGCGGTTGGCAAAATGCCAGTAGAAGCTGCCCTTGGTCACCCCGAGTCGCCGTGCCAGCGGTTCCACCGCGACTGCGGCGATTCCCGATTCGGCCATGACCTCAAGCGCCGCCTGTTCCCAATCCGACGCCGACAGGCGTCCACGTGGTTCTATTTTTCTGGCTAGGCTGGACATTGAGGCTGAATGGCAGAGGCTCAGAATGAGAACGCCGATGATAACGGCTGCATGCGGCCGCGTCCGCCATACGGTACCGTATTGATTTTATCCAAGAGTATAACCATACTGCACAGTATGGTAAGTCCCGTTCCATTGTCCCGCTCGGTTTCTGCAACGCCATCCGTGACTGGATCGGGCGGAATTCGTCTGGCGACGACGCAGCACGGTCCGAGCGAAGGAATCCCGCTGGTTTTCGCGCACGGCTTTGGGCAAACCCGCCACGCCTGGAATGCGACGGGACAAGCGCTCGCCGCACTCGGCTACCACAGCACCAGTTTCGATGCGCGCGGCCACGGTAATAGCGAATGGCTGGAGTCGGGCGACTATCATCTTGAGCAACTACGCGACGATTTGGTCAGCGTCGCAAACAATGCAGGCACGCGCCCTGTGCTGATCGGAGCGTCGCTTGGCGGTCTGACTGGATTGCTTGCTGAAGCCGAATGTGGGCCTTTGTTTCGGGCAATGGTTCTGGTAGACGTGACGCCACGTTGGGAGCCGCAGGGTGTGGAGCGCATTGTTGGCTTCATGCGTGCGCATCCCGATGGGTTCGCGAATCTTGACGAGGCAGCCGACGCGATTGCGACGCACTTGCCGCATCGACGGGAACGCAAATCACCCGAGCGATTGCGCAGCCTGCTGATCGATCGCGGCGATGGCCGCTTGCGCTGGCATTGGGATCCGCGCTTGCTGCTGCCGATTGCCGAGGAAGGCACTCGCCATCAGCCGCGTTTTCTCGACGCGACCCGCACGCTTGCCATGCGGACCAATCCACCGCCGTTGCAACTGATCAGCGGTAGCGCCAGCGATATCGTATCGGCCGACACGATCAACGAATTTCTTGTCCTCGCGCCGCACGCTTCGCATGTCGTCGTGCGGCACGCGACACATATGGTTGTCGGCGACGAGAACGCCGTGTTCACTGAACACATCGCCAATTTTCTGCGCGCACTTTCCGCGCAACACTCCGCGCAGCATTCTGCAATTTCACAACCCCGAACGAGGGCTGTCTCATGATTCACCTGTTACCGTTGCTTGCTCTGATTGTTGTCTCGCTGATCGCGGCCTATCGGCGCATCGGCTTGTTCGCCTGGACGATCGCCGCCGCTATCGCCATTGTTGCCAGCGCCTGGATTCCCGGTGTCGGCGGCCTCGCCGTCGGCATCACCCTGGTGCTGTTCGCGCTAGTCGCAGTCCCGCTCAACATCCCCGATTTCCGCCGCAACCGGATCAGCGCGCCGATGCTCGATGTGTATCGGAAGATTACACCGAAGCTATCGGAAACCGAGCAGATTGCGCTCGAAGCCGGCACCGTCGGATTCGAAGGCGAATTGTTCACCGGTAAACCCGATTGGGAACAGCTGCTCGATCAACCAAAACCTGCACTCAGTGCCGAAGAACAGGCATTTCTCGACGGACCCGTCGAGCAGTTGTGCGCGATGATCGACGATTGGGAAATCACCCATGAACTCGCCGATATCCCGCCAAGGCTGTGGGATTTCATGAAAGCGCACAAATTCTTCGGCATGATCATCCCGAAGGAATTTGGCGGCCTGCAGTTTTCTGCGCTGGCGCATTCGGCCGTGCTGCAAAAGCTGTCGAGCATGTCGCCGACGGTTGCGACCACGGTCGGCGTGCCAAACTCGCTTGGCCCCGCCGAATTGCTGTTGCACTACGGCACAAAGGAACAGAAGGAGTACTACCTGCCGCGTCTCGCCGACGGTCGCGAGATTCCATGCTTCGCGTTGACCGGCCCGTACGCTGGTTCCGATGCCACTTCGATTCCCGACTATGGCATCGTCTGCAAGGGCGAGTGGGGCGGCGGCAACGTGCTCGGCGTGCGCCTGAATTTCGATAAACGCTACATCACGCTCGCGCCGATTGCGACTGTCATCGGCCTCGCGTTTCGCATGCACGATCCGGATAAATTGCTCGGCGACAAAACCGATCTCGGCATCACCCTGGCGCTGCTGCCGCACGACACCAAGGGCATCGAGGTCGGTCGCCGCCATTTTCCGTTAAATACACCATTCCAGAACGGACCGGTGCGAGGCAAGGACGTGTTCGTGCCGATGTCGCAACTGATCGGCGGACTCGACATGGCGGGGCAGGGCTGGCGCATGCTGGTCGAATGCCTGTCGGTGGGACGTGCGATTTCGCTGCCGTCGAACGCAACCGGCGGCATGAAGATGAACGTCGCCGCGACCGGCGCCTACGCGCGCATTCGCAAACAGTTTGGATTGGCGATCGGTCACTTCGAAGGTGTCGAGGAAGCACTCGCGCGCATTGGCGGTTACACCTACGCGACCACCGCGCTATCGCGTGCAACCGCAGCGGCTGTCGATCGCGGCGAGAAGCCCGCGGTGCCGTCGGCGATTGCGAAATACCACGCCACCGAGTGGTCGCGCGCTACCGTGGGCGATGGCATGGACATCCACGGCGGCAAGGGCGTAATCCTCGGTCCGGGCAACTACATCGGCCGCGGCTGGGAAGGCGTGCCGATCATGATTACGGTTGAAGGCGCGAACATCATGACGCGCAGCCTGATGATCTTCGGCCAAGGTGCGATTCGTTGCCATCCGTATGTGCTCAAGGAAATGCAGGCCGCGCAACTGGCAGACAAGAGCGAGCGCATCCACGCGTTCGACACGCTGCTGTTCAAGCACATCGGTTTCGCCATCTCCAACGCGGCGCGCAGTTTCATCCTCGGGCTCACCCACGCGAAGATCGGCGGCGTTCCGCGTGATGCCTATACCGGTCGTTACTACCGCAAGCTCAATCGCTATTCGGCCGCGCTCGCGCTGCTCGCCGATACCTCGATGCTGGTGCTCGGCGGCAAGCTCAAGTTCAAGGAAAAGATTTCCGCGCGCCTCGGCGACGTGTTGTCGTACCTCTACATCGCGTCGAGCATGTTGAAGCGCTTCGAGGACGAAGGGCAGCCGGCGTGCGAACAGCCGCTGTTGGCTTACGCGTTCCACGAGTGCGTGTGGCGCATGCAGATGGCGCTCGATGGCGTGTTGCGGAATTTCCCGGTGCGGCCGGTTGCATGGCTGATGCGTGCGCTGATTTTCCCGCTCGGTCGCCGTGAAGTGCCGCCGTCGGATCGACTAGGCCGCCGCGTTGCTGCCGTGATGACTGCGCCGAACGAGGCGCGCACGCGCATGACCGAGTGGGCATACCTCACGCCATCGGCGAACAATCCAGTCGGCCGCATGAACGCCTTGCTGGCCGACGTTATCGCCGCGGAACCCGTGGAACGCAAGTTCCTCAAGGCGCAGAAATCCGGCGAACTCGATGGCTACGAATATGCCGACCAGATTGCCGATGCCGTCGCCAAGGGATACATCACCGGCGATGAGCGCAAGCAACTTGAGCGTATCCGCGCGGCGACATTCGAATTCATCTCGGTCGACGATTTCGACGACGACGAACTGCGCGCGGCAGCCAAGCGGGAAAAGCCCGCGCTGCGCAACGTGGCCTGATTCGTTTAGAGCGTGCGGACTCTACTCGCTGACCGCAGAGGGGCGTGTGTGTGACGCATGACTCTGGGCTAAGCCGCCGCCGCGTGGAGCGCGACGGGAAAGCGTTGCGGTGACTTCGGCGGTCGGCTTGAACGAACACATAATTAGCGCGATCACTCTAGACCTTGAAACTTTACTGTGCACACGTACCCTCCATCTTCGGACTCTAGAGTGGTTGAAAGGAAAAACTCGTAGTCGCCCGGACGATCGAAGATCAGTTCCGGTTGTGCACTTGCGCTCCATTCCAAGCCCTTGAGCTTGGCAACTGAAATGCGGATCTCTTTTGCCTGAGAGAGGTCGTGAGGAGACATCAGTTGAGGCATTTTCGATGGAGCGTTTTCCACCACAAGGAAATGCGGCGTGCGCGCGCCCGGACGAACCACGGATAGCTCTCGACGGTCGGGTGCGTTCTTGCGAAGAATAATCTCATCCCTAGGTCCAACAACCGCGGGCGAGCAGCCGAAGACGTTAACGTCTTCGACGAGGTTTGCTTCCGACGTATCAACGGCTGCGGCCGCACTGGTGAAGACGAGCAGAATTCCAAGAGTGCTCATGAGTGCTAACTACTGATAGACCCCGCATCCGGGGTGTTGTGACGCATCGTTCAGCAACCTGTGCACTTCGTCAATCGATCTCCTTGCGCGCCATCAAGCGCTTCGCCAACGTGTGGCTTCTGCGGACCCGACAAGTTGGCTTGCAAAGCTGTGGGATCGCGCATGTATGAGTGACCACGGCATCGTGCGGCTGTGACAGCACGGTGCATACGCACCGATCAATATTGCTATTCCCGCCGCGAGGTAGAGCCGGTGAAATACGCCCAAATGCGCCTGCATTTCGGCTTCCAGCGAACGATTGATCATGTGTTGAAGCATCTGTGCGTACAACTTCTCCATGTCCTGGGGCGTCTTGCAGTCGCCCACCAGCTCATCCAGCATCGCTTTCGATAACGCCATCTCTTTGCTCCTCGCGGCTCTGCCGCAGTCTCTCAGGGAGCAGTTACACAGTTCAAATTACAGTCTCATTTTCGGGCCTAGGTTGTTTCGCTGGAGGTCGGCAATCAACACCACGGTGCCTACGATCAAATACGCCAGCGCCGCATTCACAATCAAATGGCCTTGCTTGGCGGTATCGGCAAGACCGTCGCCGAGAAGCGTGATGGTCAGGGTCACGTGCATCAGCGCGCAAGTCATCGCGGTGTAGTCAAGACTCGGACTGCCGCTGCGCCAGTGGCGAGCGCCGATCACGAGCAGCCCCAGAAATGGCAGCGCAAGAATCGCCCATTGCAGCATCGGTGCAGCACGCAACAGGCGGCCGATACTGGGAATCATCGGTGGAATCTCCCCGAGTATTTTTCCTTCGACCTGTCCGATATTTTGCGCGATCCACGGATTCTGATCCTCGACGAGGCCACCAGCCAGGTGGATCTGGAGAGCGAGCAGGT
>JBDTOS010000122.1:0-7764 GCA_039933095.1 Dokdonella sp. | reverse complement strand
ACCAATCTGCGAGCCTTCTGGACATCATGCCGCCTGCGTGGAATAGATCAGAGCACCCCTCATTTGAGTCGAACTTCCTTTGCGACGCGGTACACTGCGCGCCGATGCTGAAGATCGATACCCACGCGCATATTCTCCCGGAGAACTGGCCGAACCTCGCTGACAAATACGGCGACGATCGTTTTCCGGTCATGGTCGCTTCGGACGGTCGCCATCGCATCTACAAGGATGGCAAATTTTTTCGCGAAGTCTGGGCCAACGCGTTCGATGCCGAAGTGCGCATCGCCGACTACGCCAAATTCGGTGTCGATGTGCAGGTCGTTTCGACCGTGCCGGTTTTGTTCTCGTACTGGGCCAAGCCCAGCCAGGCACTTGAGCTGCATCGCCATCTCAACGACCACACCGCCGAGTTGTGCCGCCGCTATCCGCAACACTATGCCGGGATTGGCACGGTACCGTTGCAATCGCCAACCCTCGCGATCCAGGAACTCGAGCGTTGCATCGATGAACTTGGCTTGTCCGGTGTGCAGGTCGGATCGCACATTGAGGCCTGGAATCTCGATGCACCGGAATTATTTCCGTTTTTTGAAGCCGCCGCCGATCTTGGCGCGGCGATCCTGGTGCATCCGTGGGACATGATGGGCAAGGAAACGATGCCGAAGTACTGGCTGCCGTGGCTGGTCGGCATGCCGGCCGAGCAATCGCGCGCGGCGTGCTGCCTTATCTTCGGCGGCGTTCTGGAGCGATTACCGAAATTGCGTGTCTGCCTCGCCCATGGCGGCGGCGCGTTTCCATACACGATCGGTCGCATCGAACACGGTTTCCGCATGCGTCCCGATCTGGTCGCGACCGACAATGCGCGTAATCCGCGCGAATATCTCGACCGCATCTGGTTCGATTCCTGCGTCCATGACAGTACCGCGTTGCGCTACCTGCTCGACGTGGTCGGCACCGAGCATGTGATGCTCGGCACCGACTATCCGTTCCCGCTCGGCGAGCAGGAACCCGGCAGTGGCATCAATGCGCTCGGGCTCGATTCGGCGCAGCAGGCGCAGCTCTTTCACGCCTCGGCACTGGACTGGCTGGGTCTGCCGTATTCACGCTTTGTCACCGATCTGGAGTGATTGCCATGCTGCGTTGCTCGACCTTCATCGTGTGTTTCTTGATGGCTCCATTAACCGCGTTCGGGCAGTCGGCGACTGACTATTCACTCAACGACGGTCGCGTGCGTTTCAGCGTGGCGCCGGACTGGCTCCAGATCATGGAGAAGAAAGACGGCGCGATGCAGGCGATGATCTTCCAGGTGCCCGACACCACCGCAGTCGGCACCGACGACACCGCCAGCGTCACCGTCAAGACGCATGCAATCAAGAATGAGAGCGAGTTCACCGCGATTGTGCAGGATGAATACCTGCGCTCGAAGGAACAAAGCGGTTACGAGCGCGATGGCGCGGCCGGCGATAGCAATCAGCATCGCTATTTCGTGACGCGCGGCGCGACGCGCTATTTGATCCGCGACAGTTTTCTGCTGGTCCCTGGCGTGGCCGTGCATATCCGCTGCCAGCGCCCGCTGATTTCCTCGACGCCGGCCGCGTGGAATACCGCGTTCGACAGTGCCTGCGCGAAGATGGTCGCTTCGACAAAATCGGGTGCGTGAAGCGGATGGCAATCGACAGCAGCCGCGATTGGGCCGAGGCGCAGGACGCTGCCGATCCGCTTGCTGTATTTCGCGCGGAATTTCTGATTCCCCGTCATGTCGACGGCAGCGATCAGGCGTACTTTTGCGGCAACTCGCTCGGGCTACAACCACGCGGCGTGCGCCAGGCCCTGATCGATGAACTCGACGATTGGCAAACGCATGGCGTCGAAGGGCATTTTCGCGGCAGACATCCGTGGATGAACTATCACGAGTTCGTGCGCGACAACCTCGCCGCGGTGGTCGGTGCCGAAACGGGTGAAGTCGTCGCGATGAATTCGCTGACGGCCAATCTGCATCTGATGATGGTCAGCTTCTATCGGCCTGACTCGAAGCGCAATGCGATCCTGATCGAAAAGCATGCGTTTCCGTCCGATCGTTATGCGGTCGAATCGCAGGTACGTTTTCATGGCTACGATCCGGCCGATTCCTTGATTGAACTTGCGGGCGATGAGGCCACCGGCACCTTGTCGCAAGATGAAATCCTGCGCTCGATCGATGAGCACGGCGAACGCATCGCGCTGGTGATGCTGCCTGGCGTGCAATATCTGACCGGCCAGGCATTCGATCTACAGGCGATTACCAGGGCGGCACAAAGGAAAGGCTGCATCGTTGGCTTCGACCTCGCTCATGCAGCCGGTAATCTGCCGCTCGCCCTGCACGATGCCGGGTGCGATTTCGCCGTCTGGTGCAGCTACAAATATCTGAACTCCGGTCCCGGCGCGGTCGCCGGCTGCTTCGTGCACGCGCGCCACGCGCGCAGCGAACGACCGCGCTTCGCCGGCTGGTGGGGCCACGACAAGGAATCACGTTTCCGCATGGGTCCGGACTTCCAGCCGACTCCCGGTGCCGACGGCTGGCAGTTGTCGAATCCGCCGATTCTCGCGCTGGCGCCACTGCGGATTTCACTGGAGATTTTTCAACGTGCCGGCATGGCGCGCCTGCGCGCAAAGTCCGAAGCAATGACGGGTTATCTCGAATCGCTGCTGCGCGCGAAAGCAGTCGATGCGCTCGATATCGTGACGCCGAGTGAACCCGCGCGGCGCGGCTGTCAGCTGTCGTTGCGCGTGAAAGGTCCGCGCGAAGCGGGGCGCTCGCTGTTCGATCATCTACACGCGCGCGGCATCGTCGTCGATTGGCGCGAACCCGATGTGATTCGCGCTGCGCCAGTGCCGCTGTACAACCGCTACACCGACTGCTGGCGTTTTGCCGATGCGGTCGCCGCCTGGCGCCTGCGGAACTGATCTGCGCATGACCCATCGACGCGAAATCACGATCGTCGGTGCCGGTCTGGTCGGAGCGTTGCTGGCCACCCTGCTTGCACAACGCGGTTTCACTGTCAGCGTGTTCGAGCGCAGACCCGATCTGCGCCGCGCCGGTTTCAGTGGCGGACGCTCGATCAATCTCGCTCTCGCCGAGCGCGGCTGGCATGGCTTGCGACTGGCCGGACTGCACGAACAAATGCGCGCGATCGCGGTGATGATGCGCGGTCGCATGGTGCACGACATCGCCGGAAACACGAATTTGCAACGCTACGGGCGCGACGATTCCGAAGTGATCTGGTCGGTCAATCGCGGTGCATTGAACGGCGTGCTGCTCGATGCCGCCGAAGCCGCCGGTGCAACGATCCATTTCGACTGGCGGCTTGATTCGGTCGACTGGAGTTCGTCGACATTGAGTTTCCGCAGCGAGAACAACGATGCCTGCCTGCATGTCGCGCCGATCATGATCGGTAGCGACGGCGCCGGCTCGGCCGTGCGCCAGGCGATGGCCAGCGAAATCGATCTCAATGAGCGTTTCGATGTGCTGGATCACGGCTACAAGGAACTCGAAATTCCGGCCCTCGGTGCGTTTCCTGCCGACCGCATTCCGCCCGAACTAGTCGCCGCAATAGCAAGTGGTGAGCGCTATGCGATGGAACCAAACGCGCTGCATATCTGGCCGCGTGGCAACTACATGTGCATTGCACTGCCGAATGCCGAGGGCAGTTTTACCGTGACCTTGTTCATGCCGAACGAAGGGAACCCAAGCTTCGCGAGCGTGCGCGACGCTGATGAAGCGCGCGCATTGTTTGAACGCGATTTCGCCGATGCGGTGCCGCTGCTTCCCGACCTCGAACACGACTACACACACAACCCGACGGGATTGCTCGGCACACTTTATCTCGATCGCTGGCATGTCGATGGCCGCGCGCTGCTGGTCGGCGACGCCGCGCATGCGATCGTGCCGTTCCACGGCCAGGGCATGAATTCCGGATTCGAGGACGCGGTCGAACTCGCCGAACTGCTTGGCGAGACGCCTGACGACAGTGCGCAGGTGTTCGCCGAATTCGAGCGTCGCCGCAAACCGAATTGCGATGCGATCGCGCAAATGGCGCTGGAGAATTACATCGAAATGCGCGACCGCGTCGATGATGCGGACTATCTGCTGATGCGCGACCTTGGTCTGATGCTGGCCGCCCGCCGCCCGGAGCGTTGGATGCCGCGTTACTCGATGGTTACATTCACGCGCATTCCATATGCGACGGCGCTTGCGCGCGGCGAAATTCAATCGCGCATCTTGCGCGCCGCGATCGCCGGCAAGACGAACATTTCCGACATCGACCTCGCCAGCGTTGATGCACGCGTGTTGCAGGAATTGATTCCACTCCCGACGTTTTCCTGAGCGTGTCCATCGAGCGCGATCTCGACGAAATCCGCGAACTGATCGCACTGTATCGCGCGGCGCATTACGAGGTTCGACTGCCCGGGGGTGAACGCGTCGCCCTGTTGATCGGACAACCGTGTCCGTCGGCGCTGATCGCATGGTCAGCAGGTCGGACATTGGCTTGCATCACTGCGTACAACCCGCAATCCCGATCGCTGCCAGCGGTCGAGAATCGTCAGCGTCAACGCGAGCTGTTCACTCTGCTTGACGCCTCTGGCGCAAAGGCTCTCCCTGCCGTCGGCCGCATTCCGGGCCAGCCGTGGCGTGAGCCGTCACTGCTCGCTACCGGAGTCGAACTCGCATCAATCGATGCACTTGCGCACCGCTTCGAGCAAAACGCGATCGTGATTGTTGGCGAATCGCAAAAAGCCCGTTTGCGCATTTGCCGCGACGATTGGCGCGGCGCGATCTAGAGCGTGGATTTCGAGTAGGGTGCAAGTGGACGGCCGGTTTTCGACACAATAGGTCTGAAACCGCTCGCGGGTATTCATCGATTCGCTCCCAAGCCTGTGCGAGCTTGTCCTGCACTATCCTGCGACGTGTTCGCTGTTGCGGTCAGGTTCTCGCGAGATCGGGAAAGTGCACTTCGTTGGCAGGCAAATTCGACGCTCCGCGAACAAACAACGGAGCACCCAAGTCGGGTTGGCGGATGATGCGAACATCAGCACGCTGCTCACGTTCCTCATGCAACGATTCAGCTTGCCAGAAGCTTGCGGGGTTAAAACGAAATTCGACGGTACGGACTTCGACGACACCGACCGGTTCCGAAATCAATGACGGCAGCACATCGCGCAGGTCGAATGGTGCGCGCGCCACGACATCGTAGACGACAAGGCACGAACCTTCGCCGGAGTTGTTTTCGAATCGTGCGACGACGATCGAATCGTACGCTTCCACCCAAAATGCCGGTAGAGGCGAATGACAAAGATGCCACAACAAAGTCGGATAGTAGTCGCGCGCGGAAAATTCATGGCTGAGAGCAGCCGAACGCGCACAGATCGCAGCCAGCCGTGCGCGATCTTCGGCATCGGCAATGTCCAGACGATGAGCGCGAACCTGCGCCGGTTCCAACTCGACCCTCGCAGAATAGCGCTGCTGGATGACGCCCTGAAAACCGAAACGCGGATAGAAGTCCAATACTGACTTGTTGGCGAAAAGGAAAATCAACTGATCGGGAAAATCGAGATCATCGAATACCTGCTGCATCAGCCTGCGTGCCAGACCGCGCCCGCGCCGATCCCCGCGCGTCGCCACCGCACCAAGCTGCCACGCGATCGATTCCACGCCACCAACAACAACGCGCATGCGCGTGCGACCGATCGTCGCAACGATCTCATCATCTTCCAGTGCGGCAAACACCTCGTAGTCCGCATCCCAGCCGCCACGCTGGGCCCACACTGAAAAATCGGCACCGCGAAAGTTGTCGAGCACAAAACGAAAAAACGCCGCGTGCCATTCGCGATCGTCAAAGCGGATGCGGCGGATTTTGGCCACCAAAATCGTCCCGTTATGTCGTGAATAGCGAACGGCGACGGTCCGCGCACGCGACGCGCATCGAGTGAACGACTCGGCGGCGTCGCCCGCAGCAACCGATCAGAACAGACCGCTCACAACCATGATCAGTCCAACCAGCGACACTGCCCACACGAGCGTGCGCACGTAAGGCAGAGTGACTGCGTAGGCAGGAACATAGGCAAGACGTGCCCAGAAATACAATTGCGCGCCGAGCGCCGTATGTGCGTTGGTATGTTGGATCGCAATCACGGCGAGCACGGCGGCAGCAAACAGCGGAAAGGTTTCGAGCATGTTTCGCAATGCGCGCTCCATGCGCCCCGCGATCCCGGTCAATTGGAGCGGCGTCCCGTCGCGCGGACCGGCGGCCCAGCCCAAACCGCGCTGGCTGACCGACAAGGTTGCGGCGATCACGATCTGGATCACCACAAGGACGATCGTCCATGCGAGCATTTGCATTTCGATTGACATGATTTTTCCCCGTATCTGGTTGGCTGGAAATTTTATTTGCTGCCATAGTCGCAACGAACCAATCGCGGCATCATGGCGATTGCGATTGTAGTTCCATTCGCTGCGGAGAACCCCATGTACAGCCGCCGTTTCGTCCAACTTGATGTATTTACCGACCGCGCCGGTTACGGCAATGCGCTCGCTGTCGTACTCGATGGCGACGGGCTGGACACGGCGGCTATGCAGCGTTTTGCGATGTGGACGAATCTGTCGGAAACGACGTTTCTGCTGCTGCCGACCACCAGTGAAGCCGACTATCGCGTGCGCATTTTCACGCCGCGTCAGGAACTGCCATTCGCCGGTCATCCCAGCGTGGGTTCAGCCTATGCAGCGCTGTCAACCGGACTCGCGCAGCCACGCGATGAGCGCATGGTCCAGGAATGCGCAGCAGGATTGTTGCCGATTCGCGTTGCCGGCAACGACGATGCACGGGTTGTGCATGTGCGCGCCCCGCACGCAACACTCCGCGCGCCGAGCACGAATGAAGTCACATTGCTTGCCGCCGCGTTGCGCGGTGTCGATGATTTCGACCTTGGCGATTGCCGTCTCGCCGACAATGGTCCAAGGTTCTGGCTGGTCAAGCTATCGAGCGGAAAAAGCGTGCGCCGCATGCAACCGGCGCTCACTGAAATCACCGAACTGTGCCTCGCAACGGGCGCAGTCGGTCTGGCCGTCTATGCGCATGCCGATCGCGGCGAAAACGGCGACGACTACGCTCTCGCTGTTCGCGTGTATTGCCCGACTGACGGAATTCCCGAAGACCCGGTCACCGGCAGCGCGCAAGCCTCAATCGCGGCCGCCCTGCATGCGAATGGCGAACTGGCGCGCAGCGGCAATCCCTATCGCGCAAGCCAGGGGCGCGAGATCGGTCGCGACGGGATCGTCGAAGTGGAAGTCGATGCGGACGGTGAAGTGTGGATCGGTGGTCGCTGTGTCATCGCTATTCGCGGCGAACTCGAATGGAACTGATGCACGCTCGCGGTCAGAGTTGGCTAGTGCCGGATCGGGTGGGTTCTTGACGTCATTCGGACTCGTGGGCGACCAACAGCCATGCGCTGCGGGTTCCGGATATCAGAAGGATCATGACGCCGCCGAACAGCAGCGACCAGAAGCCAGACAACGAACCGATTCCGGCGAGCAGGAGCACGCCGGAACCAAGCAGGCACGCATTGCCGAGGCATGACAGGCCGAAGCGTCGGACTACCTCGCGATTGCGCGGACCAATCCGACTCGCGCGCCCGACCTGATGAATCGCGAACAGGCTGCGTGCGATCCGCGCCACACCGACCATGCCGACCAGTCCAATCCCGCCGCCGATCTGAGTGCGATCGGCGTGAGGG
>JBDTOS010000121.1:0-7774 GCA_039933095.1 Dokdonella sp. | reverse complement strand
GGCAATGAGACGGTTGCCTTGGCAGTGTTGCCGATGGCTTCTGCACATCCAGACGATCTGGATGTCGCAGGACAATCGCGAATCGCGTCCGCCGTTCGGATCGAAGAATAGACTGCTTTACGTCTGAACGTATATCCGTCCATTTGATTTTGGCGACAAAATCGACCGGATAACGACTCATTCACCTACCTAGACGGAAACTGAATGAGCAATTGCTCTAGTCCACAATAGAGTGACTTCGGCAGCTCGATCGCGTAGTCTGCCGCCGCTGATACGTCGCCGTATCAACGAATTGGAAACAACTGCGCAGTTCGCGAACAACTCTGACGCAACGTTTCAAATACGGAGCGACTGCCGTGGATGGCAGACGAATCCGATGGGTGTCGAGCAGCAGGGCATTGATCCCGCTCCCACCCAAGCAAGCGGACTTCACGCGCTTGCTGACTACAACCCATTGTGCCGTGCAAGGGAGCGATCGTCTTCGGATATCGCCCCTTTGCTGTGTGCATTTCAAGCCGCTGTTGCGGTCGGCATCCATCTTGCAGAGCGTCCGGTAACAAGAGATTTGGTTACAAGTGACTCATCCGCATCGGTTCGACCTATCGTCATGGCGACGAGGAGTAATCAATGAAACTTGCATTTCTTTTATGGTTGGCGTCATTGACGCCACAACAGTTTTCCGACCAGCTGTGCCTTGCCACGACGGTCTATTTGGAAGCTCGCAGCGAAACTGCGGCCGGCCAAATGGCCGTGGCCGAAGTTGCCATGCGTCGTCGTGATCAGGGACGATGGGGCGATTCGGTCTGTTCGGTCGTGGAATCACCGGGACAGTTTGCGATGTCGACAACCAACAAGGGCTATGTGCTGCGCAACGGCGACGCTTTTGCCAAGGCGTGGAGCGTTGCCGGCCATGCAATTGCAATGTGGGACTTGCCCGCTATCGAGCGAACGATGATCGTTCCCCACGCCGACCATTTCGCGACCGTTGATACGGTCAGCCCGGCGTGGATGCGCAAGCCTCCGCTTGCCACAATCGGCGCGCACAACTTTTACCGCGTGAACTGATCGCTGGATAGCGGGCCGAGCGATAGCCGCAAGATCAGTTGGTGCAAAAAAAAAGCCCGGAGAAATCCGGGCTTTTTTGTGGAGTCGAAATTACCTGGCCAGCTCATATCTAGTTAGATCAGCGCAAACCCACGATGTGATTATCCCGCACCGCGACGCGATCACCGCGACGGAAACCGGGGTTCTGGTACTGCACGACCTCAGCACTGCGGCCATCGTCGAGGTCGACGTAGAAGCGCCAGGCATTGGCGGCCTGATTGTTGTTGCGCTCGACCGCATCACCGGCAAAACCGCCGGCAATCGCGCCGCCCACGGTCGCCGCTGTGCGACCGTCGCCCTTGCCCACGGTATTGCCGAGCAAGCCACCAATGATCGCGCCGAGCACTGCGCCGCCGCCACTTGAGCCGCCACTGCGTGAATCGCGCGCGTAAATGCGCTCGATATCGGCGATGCGACCGCAGTTGTAGCAATCGCGTCTGTTGTCGGCTCGATTATCATTGCTCTGGTCGTAACCACGATCATCATCGCGCTGGTTGTCATTGCGCTGATCGTAGCCGCGATCGTAATACGCCGTACGCGGGGCCGGTGCAACGCAGCCAGCCAGCATCACCGAAGCGGTGAGGCCCAGTACCCACAATGCGGCTCGATTATTCATGGATGTCTCCTTCAACGTGAAAACAATGGACTACTTCAGGCCCGTCAGAGTGCGTTGGTGCGCATGAATCTCCGCCAAATTCTCGTATCGACCGAATTCATCCGGCGTACAGTTTTCGTCGCCATCGCGCATCGTTGCGACGTGGGTTAGCATCGCGCATCGCCGAAGGTGAACTCCATGAACTCGACAACCGACACCCCTGCCCCTCCGGCACTCGATCAATTGCGAAATATGGATGCGGCGGCAGCCGTCAAGGCGCTTGCGGATCTACCCGATGCCACCGTCGCCGAACTGCTGCACAGTATTGGCCCGGCTCGCGCGGTCACATTGCTCGAGCGCTTTCCGCGCGAACGTCGCGAAGCGATCACACTGGCGGCGGGCACAGCGGTGGGTACGCAGTGGCGCGAGGATGGGCAATGGCCGGCCGCGAGCGTCGGTCGTTTGATGGAACACGTACCCGCGATATTCGTCGCCACAACGACGGTCGCCGAGGTTATCGCGCAGCTTCGACCTGTCGTCTCGCACACGCTGATCACCTATATCTTCGTGATCGACCAGTCTCGGCGCCTGCAAGGCGTTGTCGCATTTCGCGAACTGACTTTCGCTTCGCCGGAACAGACTCTCGGCGCCATCATGATTGCGCAGCCGTTCGCGCTGAAACCGGACACGCCGGTCATCGATGCAATGCGTGACGTGGTGCGTCGCCACTATCCCGTGTATCCCGTGTGCGATGACGAGGGTCGCCTACTCGGTCTGGTGCGCGGCGCCGCCTTGTTCGAGGAACAGGCTTTCGAGATTAGCGCGCAGGCCGGATCGATGGTCGGCGTCGAGAAGGAGGAACGCACGACGACCGCATGGCCACGTGCCCTGAAGTTTCGCCATCCTTGGCTGCAGATCAACCTGTTCACTGCGTTCATTGCAGCTGCCGTGGTCGGCTATTTCCAGAACACCATCAATGAGATCGTTCTGCTCGCTGTTTTCCTTCCAGTGCTCGCCGGCCAATGCGGTAACACCGGCTGCCAGGCACTCGCGGTGACCTTGCGCGGAATGACCCTCGGCGAATTGCGTGCAGACCGCACGACCGGCTTGATCGCGAAAGAAGCCCTGCTTGGTTTCGTCAACGGTTCCCTGACCGGAATCGTCGCCGGCGCAGGCATGTTCGTCATGGCATCGATTCAGCACCAGGCGCATGCGCCGATACTCGCCCTGATCACGTTTCTCGCGATGGCCGGAAGTTGTGCCGTGTCGGGCATTGCCGGAGCGACCATTCCGCTCACTTTGAAACGCCTCGGCGCAGATCCGGCCACTGCATCGAGCATCTTCCTGACTACCGCCACTGATGTCGTCAGCATGGGCGTATTCCTGAGTCTGGCTGCGTGGTTGATTGCCGGCTAACTCCCTGTTTGGAAGATATCGTGTCGGGTCAAGGCCAACATCGTCTCGTGCTGATCGACAGCCACAGCCATTTCGACGTCAGCGAATTTGATTCCGATCGCGCCGAAGCGTTGGGGCGGGCGCGCGCAGCAGGCGTCACCCGCCAGATCATTCCAGCGATCGCGTTGGCGGGTTTCAGGAAACTGCGTGACGTCTGTGCGAGCGAAGTCGGACTATTCCCGGCATACGGTCTGCATCCGATGTTTCTAGCCGAACACGCGATCGAGCATCTCGATGAGCTGGCGATTTGGATCGCGCGCGAAAGACCTGTCGCGGTCGGCGAATGCGGCCTCGATTTCCATGTCGATGGACTCGATCCAGATTCGCAGCGACTTTTTTTTCGTCGCCAGCTGGAACTCGCACGAGAACACGACTTGCCCGTCATCATCCACGCACGCCGCGCAGTCGAGGAAGTCATCGCGACGATTCGTGCAATCGGTAACTTGCGCGGCGTCATCCACAGCTACTCTGGCAGCCTCGAACAAGCGCGGCAACTATGGGATGTCGGCTTTCTACTCGGCTTCGGCGGTCCGCTCACCTACGACCGCGCCACTCGCCTGCGTCATATCGTCGCCGAGATGCCGCTCGAATTCCTGCTGATTGAAACCGACTCGCCCGACCAGCCGCTGGCGAGCCATCGTGGCGAGCGCAACGAGCCGGCGTTCTTGCCCGAGATACTGGAGACCATCGCCGAACTGCGTGGCGAAGCGCCGGAAACAATCGCCAATGCCACGACCGCGAACGCCGAAAGACTTTTCGGCTTGACCAGCGACCCAGGCTAGATTTCTGCGGTTTCCGCCGCGAGCAACCTCGTGATCGCGCGCGAAACGGCCACCAGCGCGAATGTCGCGGTCACATGCGCGACGGCACCCAGGCCGCTCCCACAATCAAGTTTGAGACCTTCCTCGCCGCCCTCCGGGCGCGTCCCGCACACGCTGCCATCGGCCTGCGGGTAGCGTACGTTTTCCAGCGAATACACGGCCTGCACGCCAAAGTAGCGCTTGGGGCCGCGTGGGAACCGGAATTCCTCGCGCAACTTCTTGCGAATCAGCGCGAGCATCGCGTCGTGTTCGGTCCTGGAAAGATCGCGCGCCCGCACCAGCGTCGGATCGGTGCGACCGCCAGCCGAGCCGCAAACGATCAGCGGCAGTTTGCGACGACGACACCAGGCGATCATCTCGACCTTGCTGCGGAACGCATCGCAACAATCGAGCACAAGGTCATAGTCGCGATCGAGCAGTTGCACGAGATTCGTTGATGTCAGAAATTCGTCGATCGCGTCAACCACGCAAGCCGGATTGATCGCGTGTGCGCGCTCGGCCATGACAGCGACCTTGCTGCGCCCGTATTGCCCTTCCAGTGCGTGCAGTTGGCGATTGGTATTGGTGGTGCAGACATCATCGGCATCGATCAGGGTCAATCGCCCTACTCCGCTGCGCGCCAGCGCTTCGACTGCCCATGACCCAACACCGCCAATGCCGACGACACAAACATGTTTTTCGGCGAGGCGCGCGGCGCTGCCGACGCCGTACAGGCGATCGACTCCGCGAAAGCGTTCGTCAGTCACTTGTCCGCTGGGTGGTGAATTGGCGATCATCGTCGGCATGGCGCGGCGCAGGTTACCATCGTCGCCGTGCGGAGCAATTGCTTGCATTCGAGCAAGTGCGCCGCCATTGATTGGCGACACGCCGTTTCAAGGAATTCATTGATGCCCAATCCGATCACCCGACCGTTGCTGCGCTGGGCGGAAAATTTGCGCTTTCCCAAGCTCGCGCTGATCACCTTGGCGCTGTTTGTCGCCGATCTGCTGATTCCCGATGTGATTCCTTTCATCGATGAAATCCTGCTCGGTCTCGCAACGTTGCTGCTTGGAAACCTTCGCCGCAAAGCTCCAGCGAAGGTCGAATGAGCGATGCGCTATCTCGTCTGTCTGGTGGTTGGAATCCTGATCGGCGCGCTTTGCACGACGATGGTGGCACGCGTTCTCGCCCAACGCGAGGATCCATGGCCGCACGCGATCATGCAGGTGATGCGGCATGAGTTGAAGCAGGCGCGCAACCTCGCGAAGCCGGGCCAATGTGCGACGCCGTCGGCAAATTTGACGTTGCAACACCTGCAACTGATGGCGAACGATATCGAACCAGCGCTTCTCGCCGATGTCGACGAGCAACGAGTGTTCACGCAATATGCGTCCGATCTGCGCAAGGAAATCGAACGGGCGATTGCATCAGGTGACGATTGCGCTGCACGCAGCGAAGCGGTTACCGCGATTGACCACGCCTGCGATGCCTGCCATCGCGACTATCGTTGATTGCGCTCTGAGACCAACGAGAAACAACCCTTAGAGCGAAACGCGCCCGCGCAGGATGTCCCAGTACATCACCCAGTCGCCGATGAAACTGTAGAGCGGATGCTTGAACGTTGCTGGTCGATTCTTCTCGAAGAAGAAGTGGCCAACCCAGGCGAATCCATAACCGACTAGAGGAATCAGCCACAACCAATTCGGATTGCTGCGCACGATCGCCAGCAGCACCAAACCGAGAATCAGCGACGTCCCAACAAAGTGCAGCCGTCGGCAAATTCGATTGGAATGCTCACTGAGATAGTACGGATAGAACTCGCTGAAACTGGCGAACTGGCTCATCGTGCGACTCCTCCAATTCAGCAAGCGTAGCGAGAGCGCGCGCCGAGTGCTACTTTTCGGGCAATGGAATGAACTCGGTTTCACCCGGAACTGCGGCGAAATTTCCTTCGGACCAGTCGCGTTTGGCCAGTTCGATGCGCTCGCGAGATGACGATACGAAGTTCCACCACAGATGGCGCGGCCCGTCGATCGCTGCGCCACCAAACAGAACCACGATGGCGGGCCTCTGCACCGATATCGTTACGTTACTGCCCGACGGCAGCACGAGCATTTGTCCGGTCGTGACGACCTGTCCATCGACTGTGACTTCGCCGCGGGCGACATGCACGCCGCGTTCGGCGTATTCCGTGGGCAGCACGAGCTGCGCTCCGGCGCCGAATTCGGCAGCTAAATAGCACATGTCGGAAAAAACCCCGACGGGCGACTCGTGATCGAACGCGCGACCAGCAATCAGGCGCAGGCGCACATCGCCGATGACGAACTCAGGCAGAGTTGCAGCCGCGTGATGGTGAAACGCCGGTGCGGTTTCCTCGTGCTCCTGCGGCAACGCGATCCAGGTCTGGATGCCATGAATGGAATGTCCGCTTGCGCGCTCCGCAGGCGGCGTGCGCTCGGAGTGCACGATACCGCGACCAGCAGTCATCCAGTTGACGTCACCCGGCCGTATCACCTGATCAAAGCCGAGGCTGTCGTGATGCGTCAGGGCGCCGTCGAACAGATAGGTCACGGTGGCGAGGCCGATATGCGGATGCGGGCGCACGTCGATGCCAGTACCGGCCGCGAGATCGGCGGGTCCGATATGATCGAAGAACACGAATGGACCGACGCTTCGGCGCAGCAGATGCGGTAGCAGGCGTCGTACCGACAGAGCGCCAATATCGTGGGTGCGTGGCTCGATCAGAATGGAGGTTGAATCGGGCATCTCGCAAGGATATCCGGTCGTCACCAGGCTCGCATATATTGCTTTGGCGTCGGCGGTTCGACACCGAGTTCGCGTGCCGCGCGTCGTGGCCAGTACGGATCGCGCAACATTTCGCGCGCCAGTAGCACGATATCGGCGTCGCCATCGGCAATGATCGATTTCGCCTGTTTCGCTTCCGTAATCAGCCCGACCGCGCCGGTCGCGATGCCGACTTCACGGCGAATGCGCGCGGCGAATGGAACCTGATAGCCAGGAGCGGTCGGAATCCGCACGTGCGGCACCAGCCCGCCAGACGAAACATCGATCAGATCGACAGCTTCGCACGCAAGCAAGCGCGATAGCGCGATGCTCTGCTCGATCTCCCAACCGCCGTCGGCCCAATCGGTCGCCGAGATGCGCACAAACAGCGGCAACCGTTCCGGCCAGACGCTGCGCACCGCTGCAACGACCTCAACGAGCAGCCGCACGCGATTTGCGAAGCTGCCCCCATAGTCATCACCGCGCTGGTTGCTGAGAGACGACAGGAATTCGTGCAGAAGATACCCATGCGCGGCATGAATTTCGACGAGTTCGAAACCGGCGTCGAGAGCGCGCTGCGCTGAACTGCGAAAACATGCAATCACATGATCGAGACCATTTCGATCGAGTTCGTGTGGACACGCGTAGCCGCTATCAAACGCCAGCGGCGATGGAGCGACTGGTAACCAGCGTTCCGGGGAATCGGCAGATATAGGCCCACCACCGAGCCACGGCGCGGTCGTCGAGGCCTTGCGCCCGGCATGCGCAAGCTGGATGCCCGGCACGGCACCGTGATCGCGGATGAAACGTGTAATTGGCGCCCATGCGGCGGCTTGGGTGTCGTTCCAGATGCCGGCATCGGCTGGTGAGATGCGCCCTTCGGCTGATACGGCACATGCTTCTGCCATAACCAAGGCCGCGCCGCCGACAGCACGACTGCCAAGATGTACCAAATGCCACGCCTGTGGAACACCATCGATCGCAGAGTATTCGCACATCGGCGAGACCGCGATACGGTTGCGCAGTGTCAAACTAC
>JBDTOS010000120.1:0-7811 GCA_039933095.1 Dokdonella sp. | reverse complement strand
CGAGTAATTACGGAATCAGGACTGCACCTATGGGTCATAAAGTTCATCCAACCGGCATCCGCCTTGGTATTTCCAAGGATTGGAACTCCAAGTGGTTCGCCAACAAGCGCGATTTTGCGACGTTTCTGGCCGCCGATCTGAGAGTACGCGAGTTGCTGCGCAAGAAGCTGGCAGCGGCAGGCATCTCGCGAATCCAGATTGAGCGCCCCTCGAACACTGCGCGCGTGACGATCCACACTGCGCGTCCGGGTGTCGTCATCGGCAAGAAGGGTGAGGATATCGAGAAGTTGCGCAAGGAAGTCTCCGCGGTGATGGGCGTTCCGGCGCACATCAATGTGGTTGAGGTGCGCAAACCCGAGCTGGATGCGCAGCTGGTGGCCGAGTCGATCGCCCAGCAGCTTGAGCGTCGCATCATGTTCCGTCGCGCGATGAAGCGGTCGGTGCAAAATGCGATGCGTCTCGGCGCGCTCGGCATCAAGGTGAACATCGGTGGGCGTTTGAATGGTGCGGAAATCGCGCGCTCGGAATGGTATCGCGAAGGTCGCGTGCCGTTGCATACGCTGCGCGCCGACATCGACTACGGCTTTGCCGAAGCGCACACCACCTACGGAATCATCGGCGTCAAGGTGTGGGTGTACAAGGGCGAAATCTTCGATTTCTCTGCGGTAACCCAGGAAGCCAAGGCAGAAGCCGCCGACGAACGCGGCCCGCGCCGCGCGTCGAAGTGAGGATTTGAATCATGCTGCAACCCAAACGCACCAAATACCGCAAGGTTCAGAAGGGCCGCAACAGCGGGCTGACCTATGTGGCGAACAAGGTCAGCTTTGGCCAGTTCGGTCTGAAAGCAACCACGCATGGCCGCTTGACTGCGCGCCAGATCGAGGCGGCTCGTCGCTGCATTACTCGCTACGTCAAGCGCGGCGGCAAACTGTGGATTCGCGTTTTCCCGGACAAACCCATCACCAAGAAGCCGATCGAAGTTCGTATGGGTAACGGCAAGGGTAATGTCGAATACTGGGTTGCTCCGATCCAGCCGGGCCGCATGTTGTATGAGATCGAAGGCGTGGCCGAAACCGATGCACGCGAGGCGTTTCGTCTTGCAGCGGCCAAGCTCTCGGTGCAAACCCAATTCGTCAGCAGAACGGTGTTGTGATGGAATTTAGCGAACTGCGCCGGAAATCGGCGACTGAACTCAATGAGCACCTCGGCGAACTGAATCGCGAGCGCTTCAACTTGCGCATGCAAAAGGGTTCGGGACAGCTTACCAAGACGCACCAGATGGGACGCGTCAAACGCGAGATCGCGCAGGTGAAAACCCTGCTCGGCACTCAGAAGTAAGGACCGGCATCCATGAGCGATAACGAAAAAACACTGCGCACCCAGCAAGGTCGGGTGGTCAGTAACAAGATGAACAAGACCGTGACGGTTCTGCTCGAGCGCCAGGTGCAGCATCCGCTGTACGGCAAGATCGTCCGCCGCTCGACCAAAGTGCATGCACACGATGAGAGTGGTCAGTGTCAGGAAGGCGATGTGGTGCGCATCAGCGAGTGCCGTCCACTGTCGAAAACCAAGAATTGGCGTGTGATCGAAGTCGTCACGCGCGCCGAGCAATAAGTTCGAGTCCGCAGCAGGAGATAAGAAAATGATCCAGATGCAAAGCACCTTGAGTGCAGCGGACAACAGCGGCGCACGCGAACTGATGTGCATCAAGGTTCTCGGCGGCAGCAAACGTCGTTATGCGCATATCGGTGACATCATCAAGGTTTCGATCCGCGAGGCGATTCCGCGTGGCAAGGTGAAGAAAGGCGAGGTCTACGATGCCGTCGTCGTGCGCACACGCAAGGGCGTGCGTCGCGCGGATGGTTCGCTGATCCGTTTCGACGGCAACGCCGCAGTGCTGCTGAACAACAAGCTGGAGCCGATCGGCACCCGCATCTTCGGACCGGTCACGCGCGAACTGCGCAGCGAGCGATTCATGAAGATCGTGTCGCTGGCACCCGAAGTGCTGTAACGAGGTAGGACATGAATCGTATACGCAAAGGCGACGAAGTCGTCGTGATCACCGGCAAGAACAAGGGCCAGCGCGGCGAAGTCGTGCGGGTAGCGGGTGACCGCGTCTTCGTGCAGAACATCAACCTGGTCAAGCGCCATACCAAACCGAATCCGCAGGCCAACCAGCCCGGCGGGATCATCGAGCGCGAGGCTTCCATCGATATTTCCAACGTGCAGTTGTTCAATCACGCCAGCGGCAAGGGTGAGCGGATCGGCTTCAAGGTTCTTGAAGACGGTCGCAAGGTACGCGTGTACCGCCCGAGTGGCGAAGTGATCGACGCCTGAGGTAGACAGTCATGACCCGTATGCAAAAGTTTTACACCGAGCAGGCTGTGCCACAGCTGATGGAAAAGCTCGGCTACAGCAATCCGATGCAAGTGCCGCGCTTCAGCAAGATCACGCTGAACATGGGCGTCGGCGAAGCGGTCGGCAACAAGAAGATTCTGGAAAACGCGGTGGCCGACATGGCCAAGATTGCGGGCCAGAAGCCGATCATCACGCTGTCGCGCAAATCGGTGGCGACGTTCAAGATTCGTGACAACTGGCCGATCGGCTGCAAGGTCACTCTGCGCCGCACCCGCATGTTCGAATTCCTCGATCGTCTCATCAACGTCTCGTTGCCGCGCGTTCGTGACTTCCGCGGCGTTTCGGCACGTTCGTTTGACGGTAGCGGTAATTTCAATATGGGTGTGAAGGAACAGATCATCTTTCCGGAGATCGATTTCGACCAGATCGACGCGGTGCGCGGTATGGATATCGCAATCACCACGACGGCACGCACCGACGCGGAAGCGAAGGCATTGTTCGAAGTCTTCCGCTTTCCGTTCCGTAACTGACCTGCTCCGCAACTGATTCTGCACCGCGCAAATCCACGCATAAATTCAGGCAAGAGAATTCATGGCCAAGACATCAATGATCAACCGCGAGACCAAGCGGACCAAGCTGGTCAAGAAGTACGCCGCACGCCGCGATGCGTTGAAGGCGACGATCGCCAGCACCAAGGCGTCCTACGAGGAAAAGCAGGAAGCCGTGGTCAAGCTGCAGAAACTGCCGCGTGATTCGAGTCCGGTCCGTCAGGTCAACCGTTGTGTGCTAACCGGTCGCGCCCGCGGCGTCTATCGCAAGTTCGGTTTGGCCCGTACCAAGTTGCGCGAAGCGACGATGCGCGGCGATGTACCGGGGTTGCGCAAGGCCAGTTGGTAAGAAATAGTCAGTCGCGCCTGTGGCGCTGTAAGTAAGTGAAGTGCTAGACGTAATTGACGCGTAACTGACACTTTACAGGTCGCGCAGCGACCGACTCACAGCGAGCAACGCGAGCGACTCCCGCAACATTTACGTGATATCGATGCTATCGAGGGTTTGAAACAATGAGCATGACTGATCCAATCGCCGACATGTTTACCCGCATTCGCAATGCGCAAGCGGGTGGCAAGCGTACGGTTTCGATGCCGTCTTCGCGCGTCAAGGAGGCACTTGCCGAATTGCTGAAGTCGGAAGGTTATTTGAATGATTTCCAGGTCACCACGTTGGAAGGCAAGCCGGTGCTGGAAATCGCGTTGAAGTATTACGAAGGCAAGCCGGTTATCGCGCGCCTGCAGCGGGTCAGCCGCTCGGGTTTGCGTGTGTACCGTGGAAAGGACGATCTTCCGAAGGTGCTCGGTGGTCTTGGCGTGTCGATCGTTTCGACCTCGTCCGGCATCATGACCGATGCCACCGCCCGCAAGAAAGGGATCGGTGGCGAAGTCATCGGCCTGGTCGCGTAACGGAGAACAACGATGTCGCGAGTAGCAAAACAACCTGTCATTCTGCCCAATGGCGTGGAATGCAAAACCCAGGACCGGACGATCACCGTCAAGGGTCCGAAGGGCACGCTAAATCTGGCCGCTCTGCCGGGCGTTGATGTTGTCATCGATGCCGGCACGATCAAGTTTTCGGCGAAAAATCCAGATGACATCAAGATGGCCGGGACCGCCCGCGCGCTTGTGAATAGCATGGTCATCGGTGTCACCGAAGGCTATCAGCGCAAGCTCGATCTGGTCGGCGTCGGCTATCGTGCAGCGCTGCAGGGTAAGGACTTGAATCTGTCGTTGGGGTTTTCCCATCCGGTGATTTTCAAGACCCCCGAAGGCATCACGATCGAAGTGCCGACCCAGACGGAAATTCTGGTCAAGGGCACCGACAAGCAGCGCGTCGGCGAAGTGGCGGCAAAGATTCGCGGATATCGTCCGCCGGAGCCCTACAAGGGCAAAGGTGTGCGCTATTCCGGCGAGAAGATAACCCTTAAGGAAGCCAAGAAGGCGTAAGGCGGATTCGTCCGCGAGTCCGATCGTGTGCGATCGGATTTTTGACAAACCTTCAGCTATCCGGAGATTGAAAAGTGAGCATCAAGAACAATTCCAGACTACGTCGTGCCAAATCCACGCGCATGCATATTCGCAAGCTCGACGTGGCGCGTTTGAGTGTGCATCGCACAGGCCAGCACCTGTATGCGCAGGTTGTTTCCGCCAATGGCGACAAGGTGATTGCGTCGGCATCGACCGTACAGAAGGACGTGGCCAAGGGCCTGGAAGGTCTGAAGAACAAGACTGCCGCCGTCGCTCTGGGCAAGGTGATTGCCGAGCGCGCGCTCAAGGCCGGTATCGATACGGTTGCATTCGACCGATCCGGCTACAAGTATCACGGTCGCATCAAGGCGCTGGCCGATGCCGCGCGCGAGGGTGGCTTGAAGTTTTGAGCCAACGGCAAACGATTTGTTTCACATCCATCGCGCCACGATTCATCACAACAACTCCAAGCGGCATTGCGCCGCAAGAAAAAGTCCGCAGCGCCTCAGGCAAACGGCATAGAAGGTGAAAAATGTCCAGTTCAGATCGTGAACCCAGCGATGGCATGCTGGAAAAACTTATCGCGGTAAATCGCGTTGCCAAAACCGTCAAGGGCGGTCGTCAGATGAGCTTTACTGCGTTAACGGTGGTGGGCGACGGCGACGGTCGGGTCGGCTTCGGTTACGGCAAGGCGCGCGAAGTGCCGGTCGCAATTCAGAAGGCGATGGAACGGGCGCGCAAGGCGATGGTCCACATCGAGTTGAACAACGGTACGTTGTTCCACGCGATCAAGGCCAACCATGGCGCAGCCAAGGTCTATATGCAACCGGCTTCGGAAGGTACCGGGGTGATTGCCGGGGGTGCTATGCGCGCTGTGCTCGAAGTGGTCGGTGTCAAGAACGTGCTGGCCAAGGCGGTCGGCTCGCGTAATCCGATTAATCTTGTGCGCGCTACGATCATCGGCCTGCAAGCGATTGCATCGCCGCAGCAGATCGCATCGAAGCGCGGCAAAACGGTCGAAGAGGTGACTGGAAATGACTAAGCCGAACGCAAACGAAGCAGGCAAAGTCACGGTGCGCCTGGTCAAGAGCACCAATGGTTGCCAGAAGCGCCACGTCGCCTGTGTCAGGGCGCTCGGCCTGCGCAAGATGAACGATGTGCGCGAACTGAAAGACTCACCTTCGGTGCGCGGACTGATCAACCAGGTCAATTACCTGGTTCGTGTCGAAGCGGGCGCCTGAGCGCTGACTCGATACCACCGGACAGAGGAATAACCCATGCGTCTCAATACTCTCAAACCAGCTGTCGGTGCCCGCAAAGAGGGCATTCGTGTCGGTCGTGGCATTGGCTCGGGACTCGGCAAGACTGCCGGCCGCGGCCACAAGGGCCAGTTCGCACGCTCCGGCAAGGGCAAGGTAAAACCCGGTTTCGAGGGTGGCCAGATGCCATTGCAGCGGCGCCTGCCGAAAGTGGGCTTCCGCTCCAAGAAAGCTCACGAAGTTGGTGAAGTTCAGTTGTACAAGCTTGCCGCGCTCAATATTGAAGCGGTCGATTTCGCCGCGCTGAAGAAGGCGGGCCTGGTCGATGGTCGCGCAGTGCGCGCCAAGATCGTGCTCAAGGGTGAAATCAATCGTGCGGTCAAGTTGACTGGCATTCTGGCGACCGCCGGAGCCAAGGCGGCTATTGAAGCCGCCGGCGGCAGCGTGGAGTAGCACGTGGCCGGAGCGCAATCCAGTGCCCTCGCATCGCTCGGCAAGTTGACCGAGCTCAAGCAACGCCTGCTGTTCGTGGTGGCGGCGCTGATTGTGTATCGATTCGGCTCCTTCATTCCGGTTCCGGGCGTTGATCCGGAAGCAATGGGACGCCTGATCCAGCAAGGCGGTGGCCTGCTCGACATGTTCAACATGTTTTCGGGCGGTGCCTTGTCGCGCTTCTCGCTGTTTGCGCTTGGCGTGATTCCGTATATTTCAGCATCGATCGTCGTGCAGATGTTTGCCTCGGTTATTCCGAGCTGGCAGGCGCTGCGCAAGGAGGGCGATGCCGGTCGTCGCAAGTTGACCACCTACACCCGCATGGGAACAGTTGGCCTTGCCACGTTCCAGTCGTTCGGCGTGGCGACAATGCTGCAACACCAGGCCGGCGTGGTGTACAGCCCGGGCCCGAGTTTCGTGTTTACCACCGTAATCGGACTGACCACCGGCACACTGTTTCTGATGTGGCTGGGCGAGCAGATCACCGAGCGCGGCATCGGCAATGGGATATCACTGCTGATCTTTGCCGGCATCGTCGCTGGTCTGCCGGCGGCGGTGGTGCATACCCTCGGCATGGCGCAGAGTGGCGAGCTCAATTTTCTCAAGGTGTTGATCGTGCTGGCGGCGGTTCTTGCGGTCACCGCGTTTGTTGTTTTCGTCGAAAGTGGCCAGCGAAGAATTACCGTCAACTACGCTCGTCGCCAGGGCGGAGCCGGGCGCGCGTACATGAACCAGAGCTCGCATCTGCCGCTGAAGATCAACATGTCCGGCGTCATTCCGGCAATTTTCGCCTCGTCGTTGATTCTGTTTCCGGCGACGATGGCGTCGTGGTTCAGCAGCTCCGGCGATGTGCGCTGGCTGCAATCTCTCACGACCGCGCTGGGTCCCGGTGAACCGCTGCATATGCTGATCTACGCACTGCTGATCATCACATTCGCGTTCTTCTATACCGCACTGGTGTTCAATGCGCAGGAAACCGCCGATAACCTCAAACGTTCGGGTGCGTTGATTCCCGGCATCCGTCCGGGCAAGGCCACCGCCGAATACGTCGATGCGGTCATGACGCGTCTGACCGGTGCTGGAGCGCTGTATCTGGTGGCCGTATGTCTGGTCCCGGATATTCTGCGCAACGCCTGGCATGTACCGTTTTATTTTGGCGGGACCTCGCTTCTGATCGTCGTCGTCGTAGTCATGGACTTCATTGCGCAGATCCAGGCGCATCTGGTTTCGCATCAGTACGATAGTTTGCTCAAGAAGGCGAATTTGCGCGGACGCTGAGAGCGGTACGACATATTCACATGACTGGTCCTTTCGCTTTATGAGGTTGCCGGTCAAGCTTTTTCAGGTTCAATCAGTTCAACCAACGCCGAAACAGGGCTTCCAGAAGAGCCTTTTTCGGGATATAATGCGAAGTTCACTGCGCTACTAGCGTCACGTTCGGAGACAGTCAAGCATGGCACGTATCGCCGGTGTCAATCTGCCAGTCCAGAAGCATGTCTGGGTCGGCATCCAGGGTATTTTCGGTATCGGTCGCTCGCGCTCAAAGCGCGTATGTGTCGATGCTGGTGTAAATCCCGCGACCAAGATCAAGGATCTGGCCGAGGCCGAGGTCGAAAATCTGCGTCATGAGATCGCCAAATACACGGTCGAGGGCGATCTGCGCCGCGAGATCGGTATGTCGATC
>JBDTOS010000119.1:0-7932 GCA_039933095.1 Dokdonella sp. | reverse complement strand
GAGTTCGACGTTCAGCACGTAGGTGGTCCCCGCAGTCGGCGCCGGCGGTGGAGGTGTTGGCGATGAACCAAAACTGGTCGTGGTCAGATAGGTCACGCCCGCACGCGTGATGTCGACGCGCTTGCCACGCGGATCGAAATCGAGCAGGATTTTCCCCGGCTCGACCGGGCTGCGAAATTCCGCTTCGCCCTCGTTGCCGTTGATGGTTGTGGTGACCGCGATCGTTGCGCGTTCCGTGCCGCCAACCTTGAGGGAGTAACTCCCGACCGGCAGGTCTTCGATCTCGACTTTGAAATCGGTTCGGTCGCTACGCTGCTCGAAGCGCAACTTGCCGTTTGCGGTGCTGATGACGCCGGTATTGGTGAAAAACTGGATCAGACGCGAATCGGCACCGGCAACACGGTCATCGGAAATCCCCCCGGTGCAGGAATCGTCCGAGGCTGTCGTCAACCGTTTGATGCTGGCTTGCCCACTCGGCAGACTGTGATCATTGGGTGCGATGACGATTGTGCCGTGATTGCAATCGGAAAAGCTGACCGTCAGTTTTCCCCACGGTGGTGAATTGGTGCTGGTCGCGCCAGACGTGGTCGACGCGAGAATTGCATCCAGCACCGCCTTGTTGCCGACAACAGGACCTTGTGCCGCCACCCATTGCGGACGTCCGCTGCCATCGACCGTGAACCAGTACGCCATCAGTTCCTTGCCGCTGGTACTTTGCACGATTTCCGCGCTGAATCCACGATTCGAGTGCGCTGCGTCATACCAGAGACCGGAGAATCCGCGAGTGATGGTGAGCGCCTGCGCATCCGGAGCAAGTATCGCAATCGAACAAACCAGGACCGCCGCGCTGAGACTATTGAGTTTCATATTCATGGGACCGCCAGATGAGGTGTGAACGCCGCCAAGTGCAGCAACCCCATCGTCGCCGGCCCGGTTCGATCGAACAATGAGCGATACTACCCAGAGCAATGCAGGTTGATTACCCAGTCGGGAGATTTGTGCCTGGAATGGCGCACCCCCCCATCCATCCCGTTGCTACAAAACCCTTGGTCTCTGAGTGAATTCCCCCAGAAAGGCGTGGGCACTACCCCCAGCGTGCGCAAATTCCGCCAAAAACTGTCGACGCGCCATCACACCTGCTCTACTGTGGATCGTGAGGCAATCGAATAGGTCACCATCCAGTGAGCACGTCATGAAAAATCGTTGTGAAATCCTCGGCCGTTTTTCACTGCTGGCGATCGTGCTGGTGTTTCTGCATGGCGCGGCTGTCGAGGCAGGTGTGGTGACAACGATCATCGGCAACAAGGCCAAGACCGATATCAGCTTGCCTGGGCCCGGTTCCATTCAGTACGAGGCCGATTTCGATCTGGAATTCCACAACCCGCAGAATCTCACCGTCGCCTGCCTCGGCTTGACTGCCGAAGTGATGAACGCAACCCAGATTGCCGATGTCGAGAGCCGCATGCCGTATGCGCCCAATCAGACCATCGACCCGGATTTTCCGATCCGGGTCACGGTCAATCCGCCAATCGGCTGCGGGTTGCAGTTCGACGACGAGGTTGATGTCGAGTTCAAGACGGCCGATCTTGTGTATGCATCGTTCTCGCCCTACCGGCTAATGAAAGCACCGATCGGCGGCGCGTTTCATGATCTGACCGCATCGGTCACGCTCGGCAGCGTGCGCGTGCGCGGCAGCGGCGGCAGTTTCTCCGAGCTTGTCATCATCAAGGAGCAGACCCAGAACTACAGCGTGCGAGCCAGCGACACCTATACCGCGCTGGAAGCGCGCATCAACGATGCCGCGATCAGCCTGACCGCGCAATCAACCCTGATGACCGATCTGTCGGTCAGCAAGGCCGCCTACGTTGCCGGCAACTACACCGAAGCGATCAATCGTCTGAACGATCTGCAAGGACATTGCGGCACGCTCGGCGGGCCTGCATTGCCGAACGTATGGCGGTCCGCGCGAGATCTGGTCAACGCCGAGGGCGAAACGGTCAGCATGTCGAGCTTCCTGATATTTACCGTCGGTCGCCTCAACGGGTCGCCCTGACGGCGATCGCTGGATGCCGGCCAAGCTCAGCATTCACGTCCCCGGCGATGCGGTGCTCGTGCGCGTCATCGCCGACGATGCGAGTTTGACTGTCGGTCGCGATCCGACTTGCGATCTCGTCGTCGTCCACGAATCGGTATCGCGACGTCATGCCCAATTGGCTGGCAATCAAGCCGGCCGCTGGGTGCTCAGCGATCTTGGCTCGAAGAACGGTATCCGGATCGATGGTCAGCGCGAGCCGCAAGCACAGCTGAGCCGCCATGGCTGGTTCGCGATCGGCGATGTGATGTGCGAGTTCGAGCCGATCGATGCTGATGCTGCCGCCAACCTTTCTGCACGCTCGCGCGAGCGGCGCCATTCGTCGTTAGCGTGGTCGCAGCGTTTCGATAGCGGCAGCGAGACACGCGATCTGATCGGCAATCTGCTCAATGGCATCGTCGAAGTTGCCGAATGCGAACGCGGGTTCCTGCTCACCCTCGATCGCGACGGACAATTGCGCATGCGCGCGTGCTACGAGATGGCGCCGGAAGACGCCTCTCGCGTCGCCTTCACGGGCAGCCGCAGCGCCATCGATCGCGCAATCAACGAGCGCCGGGCGGTGTTTCTGTCCGATCGACGCGACAAGGCCTGGCTACAGGATCAGGCCAGCGTCATCGCTGGCGGGATTCGCGCCCTCGCCTGTGTGCCGCTGCTTCAGGACGGACGTCTGCTCGGCATCGCCTATGCCGATACCGCCAACGAGGCCAAGGTGTTCACCGACCTCGATGCCGAACTGTTGAGCGCACTTGTCGATCACGCCGCGGCTGCGCTTGCGCTCACTGAACTCGATGCGAGCCTGAGCGATATGTCGTTCTGGCTTGCAGTCAACCACACCGGCATGCGCGAAGGCAGCGGCCCGGCTCCGACCTGGGGCTCGGTTGCGAGTGGCACGCACATCGACGAGACTGCATCGTGACGTTCCCCGGTCGCAGCATGCAACCCGAATCACTCGCCGCCAGCGCAACCGTTACCGGCATGCTTGCCGCTGCGGACTTGCGCCCCGGTGAACTCATTGCTGGCCGTTATCGGATCGAGCGCCTGCTTGGCATCGGCGGCATGGGCGTTGTGTATCTGGCGCGAGATATCGAACTCGATATCGACATCGCGCTGAAGCTGTTGCGCCCGGAACTGGCGCACCGTCCCGATGCATTCGAGCGCTTCCGCCAGGAATTGCTGCTCGCCCGTCAGGTTTCCAGCCCTCACGTCGTTCGCATCCACGATCTGGTCAAGCACGGTCAGGCCTGGCTCATCAGTATGGACTACGTTGCCGGGCAGTCGCTTGAGCATCTGCTCGATGCGCGCGGTTTTCTACCACCGGACGAAGCGATCCGCATGACGCGCCAACTCGCCTTGGGGCTCGCTGCCGCGCACCATCGCGGCGTGGTTCATCGTGATCTGAAGCCGGCCAATGTGCTGGTCAATGAACAGGGCGATGGCTGCGTCACCGATTTTGGCGTTGCGCGCTCAGCCGGCGGAACCGGAATTACCGGAAGCGGCGTCATTATCGGCACTCCTGAATACCTGTCGCCAGAACAGGCGCGCGCCGACCCGATCGACGGGCGCAGCGATCTGTATGCACTCGGACTGATCTTGTTCGAGATGCTGACCGGCACCCTGCCGTTTCGCGGCGGCACCCCGGCCGAGATGCTTGCTCAACGCGTCGTCCGCGAGCCACCGACAGCAGATTCGATCAAACCGGATCTACCGGTGTTTGCGGTCCGTCTGTGCGCACGTCTGCTCGAGTTGAAACCCGCGCGGCGATTTCAAAGCGCTGACGACGTCGTGAGTGCAATCGACTTGCGCCGGGTCCCCGGACTGCCGCGCAAACAACGGGTCGCACTGACGCTGACAGCCTGCGCGATCTTCGTCATCGCTCTCGTCGGCGGCTGGTTGCAGTTGCGGCCGCCAGATGACGCAGCGCGCACGGCCTTTGTCGCGGCATCGCTTGATCTCGCCGCGTTGCCATTGACGACGGCGAGCAGCGATCCGGCCGACATTGCACTTGCAACCGGCATCAGTCGCCAGCTCACCGACGCGCTCGCGACGAATGGCACTCTGCGCAGCGCCGATTATCTGCAAGTGACGCGCGCATTGAGCGAGCTCGGTTACGACCCGGCGACCGCTCAGCGTCATCGCGACCGCGTTGCCGATACGTTGCATGCCCGGCACTTGATCGATGGTGAGTTGATCCACGATGAGCAAGGTTTCGCGGTCAAACTTGCGTTCCACGATCCACACAGCGAACAACCCACCTGGACTGCGGCCACCCCGGTGTCCAACGCACAGGACTTTCCGGGCGCGCTGCGCCGTTTGCAGCAATCGGTGCAGCAGAAGCTGGGAACCAACTCGGCAACCGGGAACTGGCCGGAGGTTGCTGAATTGCAGGCCATCGGTCGCTATCACCACGTCGCGCCAGCACCTGCAGAGTTGGAAAAAGCGCTGACCGGTGCGCGCGCTTCAGGCAGCGCGACTGTCTGGTGGGCTCTGCTGCAATCGCTCGATCGTGCCAACCGCAATGCCGACGCAAGCATCGTCGCGCGCCAGCTCATTGATGCCTTGGCTAGCGACCCGAGCACGGCCGCGTTGCGCGCGCGTGCCTATGCGCAGTTGCTGCTCGGCAAGGACGACGCCGGCAAGAATCTCGAACAACTGGCGAAGGCAACCCCCGGCGATCATCCGATACGCCTGCTGCTGGCCCGTGCGCAAGGTGACGCCGGGCAATTCGACCAGGCCCTGGCGACGCTCAACGCCTTGGTCACCGAAGACCCGCGCGATATCGATGCGTGGTTTGAACTCGGCAAGAACGCTATCAAGGGCGGCGATGCGAAACGCGCCGTCGATGATTACCTGGTACGCGCGCAGGTCCTCGCTAACCGGCTCGATGATCGGCGCATGCGTGCCGACGTGACCAACGCGATGGGCGTCGGTTACCGGCATCTCGGCCAGATTCCAGCAGCCATCGAACAATTCGATCACGCCGCGAGCCTGCGTGAGGCTATCGGCGATACACGTGGTCAGGCCGTGAGCCTGCGCAATCTTGCAACGATGCAATCGATGCAAGGCGATTTCGCCAAGGCCGAAGCGGCGCTCGACAAGGCGCGAACGATGCTCGAGCCGCTCGGCGACAGCGCGGCGATGGCCGATCTGACCAATGATGTAGGCGTGTTCAACGAAGAACGCGGCGATCTGCGCCAGGCGCTCGAGTCGTATCGTGCCGCGTTGGCGCTACGTCAGGCCGGCGGCGATCCGCATCTTATCGGCGAGAGCCTGATCAATGTCGGCTTCGTCTACTATCAGGTCGGCGAATTCGACAACGCGCAGGTCTACTGGCAACAGGCGGACGCCACCTACGCAAAAATCGACGATCGCTCCGGTGCGGTCAATGTACGCTTGAGCCTGGCCTTGGCATTGATCGCGCGTGGCGAATTCAAGCAGGCGCGCGACACCCTCGATCAGAGCCTGCGCGAGGCCGAGGAGCTGCAATTGGCCGAGGCCCGCGTCGTCGGCATTGCAACGCTGGCCGAGCTCGATCGTCTCGAAGGTTCGATCACAAGTGCACTCGAACGTTCGGCGACTGCCTTGCAGCAATTCGAGAAATCCGGTGATCCGCGCGGCACGGTCGAAATGAAATTGCTGCGTAGTGCGATTTTTTGCGATGTCGGCGACTGGGATAGTGCCGCTGGCGCGATCGATGGACTGAACGCCGACAGCGTCGCCAGTGGCGAACAAGCCAGTCTTCTGGTCTGGCGTCAGGGAGAGATCGCGTTGGGTCACGGCGCTGCGGATGTCGCCCTCGCCAAAGCCGATGAGGCGATCGTTGCGGCGAAAAAAGCGCACAGCTTCGGCACCGAACTTTCGGCGCATTTGTTGCGCGCCCGTACTGCGGCGCTCCAGAACCACGGGGCCATCGCGGATATCGAATTGGAGACGGTCGAAACAGGCCTCGCGCACTATGCCAGCGTGCCGGTGCGGCTGCTGCTTGTTGAAACGTTGTTGCGTGTAACTCCGGCGAAAGCGGCAGCGAGCTATCGCGAAGGGCGAGCCTTGTTGGCCCACCTACCCGCCTACGGTCGCGCCTTTGTCGTCCACGCGCTCGCCGCGACTGCCTTGCGCGACCGCGATGCGAGTGCAGCGTCTACTGCCTTGCTGATCGCGCACACCAGTTATGCCAACCTGCGCAGCAATACACCGTCGCAGCAACTGCTGACACTGGCCGCGTTGGCCGAATCGCTTGGTCTGAATTTGGAGGGAGCCCCATGACGCGCGAAGTCCGCACCCGAATACCGCCGCCGGAGTCGCCCTTGCCAGCAGCCGCAGCGGAACCGGCGATGCGTACGCAACTTCAGCAATTACGCGAGCAACAGGAAAAACTATTTGCGCAATTGCATTCCGGCGGTGAGCATTTCAAACGGCTCGCGCGATCGGTCTGGCGCGTGCAGGAGGATGAACGCCGACGGCTCGCGCGCGAGTTGCACGACGGTGTCGGTCAGCACCTGACAGCACTGCGACACCGGCTCGAAGTGCTGGATCGCACGGACTCCAGCGCGGATTCGGGCATCCGGACTGCCCGCGCTCCGATGCAGGAAGCACTCGAGTTGTGCAATGTAGCGATCGAGGAAATCCGTGCCTTGTCGCGCATGTTGCGCCCGCAAATCCTCGACGACCTCGGCCTTGAAGCCGCACTGGGCTGGCTCGCGCGTCACAGCAGCGAAGGTTTTGGTTGTGCAATCGAAATCGAAGTTTTCGATCTTCCTGCAACACTCGATGGCGACCTGTCGACCCTGATTTTCCGGGTTGCCCAGGAGGCATTCGCGAACGTCCAGAAACATGCGCAGGCACGCAGTGTGCTACTGCGCCTGAGCCGACGCGACGATAGCTTGCAGCTACTGATCGTCGACGACGGGTGCGGCTGCGATGTCGATGCGGCATTTGCCAAATCGAGTGCGGGTCATAGCACCGGCCTTGCCAGCATCCGCGAACGCGTGCGCCTGTTCAGCGGCACCTTCAAGGTCGTCTCGCAGCCCGGCGGCGGACTGCAAATCCGGGTGAGCCTGCCGCTGCACAGCGAGGAAATCGAGTCGTGAAGATGATCCGCGTTCTCGTCGCTGACGATCACACCATTCTGCGAGAAGGTCTGGTGTCGCTGCTCAACGCAAGTGGCGATTGTCAGGTCGTCGCGCAGGCGGCGGACGGTATGGATGCCGTCGAACTCGCGTTGAAAACGCGTCCCGATGTTGTCGTTGTCGACATCTCGATGCCGAAACTCAACGGGATCGAAGTTATCCGTCGTCTGACCCGCGAGCTTGAGGATGTGCGCATTTTGGTGCTGACCATGCATGCCGAAGAGGAATACGTGCTGCATGTCGTGCGTGCCGGTGCATCGGGATTTTTGCTCAAGGATAGTGCGACCAGCGAGTTGCTCGCTGCGGTGCGTGCACTCGCGAGCGGGCGCGGCTACTTCGGCAGCCACGCGTCCAAGGTGATGGCGGAACAGGTGCAGAAGCCGCGCGCACAAATCGAAGATCCCTATCGCGATCTGACACCGCGCGAACGCGAGGTATTTCATCTGATCATCGAAGGCATGACCACCAAGGAAATCGCGCGCCGTCTCGGCACCAGTACCAAGACCGCCGAGAACCATCGCTTTCGCGTACTCGGCAAGCTCGGCGCACGCAATACTGCGGAAATCATTCGTTACGCGGTGAAGCACCGGCTGCTGGATTGAGTGAGGTGACGGATCGAGATTGCGCTGGGCAGCGAGCAGTCAAGCGAAGACCGAGTCTGCGCAAGCACAGACAAGGCGCCGATCAAACTCCCGGATCGACACAAGCGGTAGTGCC
>JBDTOS010000118.1:0-7967 GCA_039933095.1 Dokdonella sp. | reverse complement strand
TAGCAAAGGTTTGGGGCCGATCTGTCTGCCCGCATATCCGCGTTGCGCCGTCTCGCCAGACGGCCAGTCTGGCTTCGCCGACGCGCCTTTGGTACCAATCAAACCGGCGAGCAGACAGATCGGTGACGCCTGTGCGGACTTGTTCAGAGCATCCCTAATCGTCAATGAATGGTCGGACCGCCATCGCGCCGCCGACCGGGAAAGGCGATGACGTTGTCCTCATCGGACTCGTTATCTTCGACGATCGCGGACTCGCGCCGCCATAACACCGGCACATCGGTCGGGCGCGGCAATTCGAGTTCATCGTCCGTGTCGGGTTCAATTTCCTCGTCTTCCCAGTCATAGCGTTTCCGAATCGATTTCGGATCGCGATTGCGAAAAACGATTGCTGAAATCAATCCGGCCAGCGCTCCGGCCAGGTGATACTCGAACGAGATATTCTCCTCGCGCGGCAGCACCGTCATGACCATGCCGCCATAGAGAAAAAACACCACCAGCGATATCGCGATGCCGAGTCGATCCCTCCGCAGCAAACCAATCACGAAAAGAAAAAACATGAGCCCGTGCACGATGCCGCTGATGCCGATATGCAGCGACGGCCGCGCGAATAGCCAGACCGCAATACCCGACAGCAACCAGATCGTCGGCAGCGCATAGCGCACCGCCAGCGGATACGCGTACAGCGCAAGCGCGGCCAACAACCCGAGTGGCAAGGTGTTCGTCATCAGATGTTCGAACGATCCGTGCGCGAACGGCGCCGTGATGATGCCGATCAAGCCGAACCAGTGCCGCGGATTGATGGCGAGGTCATCAATTTCCCAACCAAGCAACCAGGTTCCGGACCACGCGAGCCAGATGCCGGCGACCAGGAAGAACGCGCCGAGCAGCGCATAGCGCACGCGTGCGCGATCGCCGGCGACGCCGATTGCGGTGGGTTCCGGGGTGACGGGCGCAACACTCATCGCCGCAACATGGGGTTCGCTGCGCGCGCCGCAAGGCTCGCTAGCCGATTCATGCGACCATTTACCGATGAACTCCAATAATCGTGAAGTATTGCCGGTTGTCCATCTGAAGATCGAGCGTCGCTCGAATCATCCGTGGATATTCCAGAAGATGGTGGAGAAGCCGACCGAGAAACCGAAACCCGGCAGCATCGTCGAAATCATCGATCGCGACGGCAGCTTCGCCGGACGCGGCTTCTACAACGGCCACTCGCGCATCGCCTTGCGCGTGCTGACCGCCGATCCCGACGAAGCAGTTGATGAGGCATTCTTCGCGCGCAAGATCGCTGACGCAGTTTCATTGCGCCGTGACGTGCTCAAGCTCGAAGCGGTCACTGACGCGTATCGTCTGATTCATTCCGAAGGGGACGGACTTTCCGGCCTTGTCGTCGATCGCTTCGCCAATACTCTGGTCGTCGAGTTCTTCTCGGCCGGCATGTTCAAGCAGCGCGATCTGATCCGCCGCTGCCTGCTCGAACACTTTCCCGACAGCGACGTGTACATGTACGCCGAAACGCATGTGCAGAAACAGGAGAGTTTCGATTTTTCGACACCGCCGATGCCCGAACCGACGCTGATCCACGAGCACGGCGTGCAATTCCATGCCGCGCCGGGCAGCAAGCACAAGACCGGTTTCTTCGCCGACCAGCGCGACAACCGAAACGAACTCGCCGGATTCTGCGCAGGCAAGCGCGTGCTGGATTTGTGCTGCAACTCCGGCGGGTTCGCGATCTACGCGGCCAGCGTCGGTGGGGCGAGCGAAGTCATCGCGGTCGATCTCGACGAAGAGGTCCTCGAACTCGCTGAGAGGAACGCCCGCCTCAACAAGGCCAGGGTGCGCTTCGTTCAGGCCGATATCTTCCACTGGCTGCGCGACGTCAATGCCAATCGCGCGCCGAAATTCGATGTCGTCGTACTCGATCCGGCCAAGATGACGCGCGATCGCGAGCAGGTGATTCCAGCACTGAAAAAGTATCTCGACATGAACAAGCTCGCGCTTGGCGCGGTCGCACCCGGTGGAATTTTTCTTACGTGTTCATGCACCGGCTTGGTCAGTGAGGAACAGTTTCTCGACATGCTGCGACGCGCGGCGTTCTATTCCAACCGGACGGTGCAAGTGCTCAAGGTGACCGGCGCGGGTGCCGACCATCCATTCCTTGCCCACGTGCCGGAGAGTCGTTACCTCAAGGCTGTGTTTTGCCGCGTGTACTGAGCCCGGAGCATCCCCCGATGTTGCGCGTCGTCCTGCACGAACCCGAGATTCCGCCGAACACCGGCAACATCATTCGCCTGTGTGCGAATACCGGTGCCGAACTGCACCTGATCCGGCCGCTTGGCTTCGATCTCGACGATGCGCAGTTGCGCCGCGCCGGTCTCGACTATCACGAGTACGCCTCGCTGCACGTCCACGATGATCTCGACGCGTTTGTCGCCAGTGTCGCGCCGCCACGATTGTTTGCGCTGTCCACGCGCGGTCGCACGCGTTACGACCAGGTGCGTTTTGCCGACGGCGATGCGATCCTGTTCGGCGCCGAAACGCGCGGCTTGCCGCAGCACGTGCTCGATTCGCTGCCGCCCGGGCGACGCCTGCGCCTGCCAATGCGACCGAACAATCGCAGCCTGAATCTATCAAATGCCGTCGCCGTGGTTGTCTATGAAGCGTGGCGGCAAACTGAATTCACTGGGGGCGAGTAATTCCGCTACTCGCCACTGGCAACCGGATCGCGAAATAGGTACCGTCGCGCCTCACGTTTTCCCCTTGCATTGGAGCCGCCATGAAATCTGCGATCGTGTTGAAAGTTGCGTTCCTTATCATTGCGCTATTGATCGCGCTCCCGGTTGCCGCGCAGACGACCAGCCTGAGTTATAGCTACTTCGAACTCGATGGTGCGCGTCTCGACAAGGACGGTCTGCCGGCCGGGAACGGCGGCGGATTTCGAGCGAGCGGTGAACTGGGAAGCAACTTCAACGTGATCGCCGGCTGGAGCCAGATCAATGTCGATACGCCGTTTCTTGATCACGTTCGGCCTGCCTATCTCGGCTTCGGCTATCACCTGCCGATGAACGCGACGACCGATCTGTTCGCCGAGGCGACGTATAACGATCTCGACCCTATCGACAACGGCTACGGCGCGCGCGTCGGCGTGCGCAGCAAGCTCGCCGACCGCTTCGAAGCCGGGGCCGCGATCGCCTACGCGAAGATCAAGAACATCGACGCCAACACTGCCCTCGATGTCTACGGCCAGTATTTCATCACCCGGAATATCGGCATCGTCGCCGAAGCGGCCCTCGGCAACAGCGAAAAAACCTACCTGGTCGGCGTGCGTATCAGCAACTGAAGCGGCAGCACTAGACGGTATCGGGAAACTCGGGCTTCTGATCGCGCGCGAGCAGGGCGCGCATGCCTTCCTCGGGCGTGATCTCACCGCGCAGCGCGCGCTGCACGAGTGCGCTGATCGGCAGTTCGATGTCATGTGCGTTGGCGAGGCGCATGACTTCGTCGACGGTGACGGTCGATTCGACGACCTGACCGATTTCGGCAATCGCGGCATCGATCGACACGCCGCGTCCGAGCGCGAGGCCAAAGCGCCGATTACGCGACAAGTCGCCCGTGCAGGTCAACACGAGATCGCCCAAACCGGCGAGACCCATCAGCGTTTCCGGACGCGCGCCGATCGCCGCACCGAGCCGCAACATTTCGTTGAGACCACGCGTGATCAGTCCGGCGCGGGCGTTGAGGCCGAGCTGCATTCCGTCGGCGACACCCGTTGCGACCGCGAGCACGTTCTTCATCGCGCCGCCGAGTTCGGCACCGATCACGTCGGTGCCGGTGTACGCACGCAACAAGGGCGAATGCAGCAACTGGGCGACCGATTGGGCGAAACCGGCGCTGTCCGAGTGCACAGTCAGTGCGGTCGGCATGCCCTTGGCAACCTCGTGGGCGAATGACGGGCCGGTAACCACGGCCGCCGCGTGCCCGGGCAATTTCTCGGCGACGAGCTCATGCAGGAAGCGACCGGATCCGGGATCGAAGCCCTTGGTCGCCCAGGCTATTCCAGCATTTGGCGCGACCCACGGCGCAATCGCATCGAGTGTTTCGCGAAACGCGTGACTCGGAATCGACACCAGGATCGTGCCTGCATCGCGTACCGTGGGCTCCAGCGCGGAGGACAGCTGCAATGCGGCGGGGAATTTCAGGTCGGGCAGGTAGCGCGCATTGCAGCGCGCCGCCGCCATGTCGACCACCGCCTGCGGCGAGCGTCCCCACAACGTCGTCGGGACGCCATTGCGCGCCAGCAGAACCGCCAGCGCGGTACCCCACGAGCCCGCGCCGATCACTGCAACCGGCGTGGGCGTGGTCATGACCGGTGATCGATCAGTGCCGGGCGGACGGGTTGCGCCGGACTCAAATCAGGCGTTCAGGCCTTGATTCGGTAGGGTCGCTGCGTCGCTGCGACGGCGCACCTGCTCGGCATACAGCGCGTCGAAATTGATCGGCTGCAGCAGGAACGGCGGAAAACCGCCATTCTGGACCAGGTCGGAAATCATCTGGCGCGCATACGGAAACAGCACGTTCGGACAATAGCTTGCGAGCACCATTTCGCGGTTGGCGTCGTCGAATCCATTCAGACCGAAAATACCGGCCTGCTCGACTTCGGCAAGGTATGCGGTCTTGTCGGCGACCTTGCAGGTTACCGTCGCACTCAAGATGACTTCGAACACGCCATCGCCAATCTGGGAAACGCGCTGGCCGAGGTTCAACTCGATGTTCGGCTGCCCTTGTTCAGAGAACATGGCCGGCGCGTTCGGCGCCTCGAACGACGCGTTCTTGATGTAGACGCGCTGCAAATTCAACTGCGCGCCACCCTGTTGTTCGGCGAGGCCGTTGGCCGCGCCGTTGCTGTTTTCTGCCATGAACTACTCCGGAAAAATCGTGGGGGAAAGAACGGGATTATCCCACGCCAGCGTGGGCGGCGCATCTTCGGCCGGTCCGCTGCGCGGCTGTGCAGCGGCGGATCAGCTCGGTTTGTTGCCCTTGGCTAGCGGCATCTGCGCCTCGATCCAGGCACCGATGCCGCCATCGAGCGTATGCACGCGCGTGAACCCGGCCTTGACCAAGCGCTTGGCTGCCTGACCCGAGGTCTGGCCGTTCTTGCACACGACCGCAACCGGCATCTCCCGCACCTTGGCGAGTTCCTTGCTCTCCGGATCGAACTGGCTCATGGCCACGTGGCGCGCGCCCGGCACATGGCCTTTTTCGTAGTCGGCGATGCTTGCCACGTCGAACACCATTGCGTTCTCGCGATTGATCAGCAACGTCAGGCCAGCCGGCGTCAAAGCCTTGTAGCCGCGCGTGAGCAGACCGATTTCGAAGTAGATCAATGCGCCGAGCACCGCGATGAAACCTAGGCCCAGCAAGGGATGGTTGCCGATGAATTGTGGCAGTAGATGAAAGAATTCGGACACGTTGCGGTAAACACCTTGGCGGCAACCGGCCGCATGCGGAAAAGTTGTGGAAATAAAGTTACGGAAATCCGGGGGTCGGCGATTATCCGCGCCGCAGGCCGTGTGCGCAAAGGCGGACGCGGCCAAACGCAGTGTTTGATCGCGACTATTGGTGCTGGGTGATATCGGGCAGCCCCGATGTCAGCCACCAGTGCTTGGCCGCTTCGTCGTAGCGCCACGTCTGGCGATCTACCAGAGAACGCACCACCTGGGTGTTGCGATTGATCAGGCTGATCTCGACGGTCTGCTGGACTTCGTTGTCGTTGACCGGGATCGGCGATTGCTCGGAATAGTCGGCAAGCCGTACCTGCTTGTAGCGACCGATATCGACTGACGTCAGCGGATGCTCCTCGCGGTATTTCGGATCGAGAAAAACCTCGCCGCCCTCGATGCCATTCCAGCGCAAGGTCGCGCCATACGAGCGCAAGGTGTCGGTCAGCATTTTGTTCTTGCCGCGGGTTGGATCGTTGGCGCAACCCGCACAGAGAGTGAGGCTGGCGACGGCAACAAGGACGAGTCGATGCAACATGGTTGGACTCCGCGACAATCCGGAAAAACCCATTGTGCCGTAAAGCGGCGTCGCGGTCAGTGCGCGCCGACACGCACCGTCAGCTTTTCTCCGCACGCAACGCAACGAAGCGCGCGGTCAGGGTCGCCGCCAGTTCCCCGCTCGCCAGCGGAACGCTGCACACGCTGCCGAGTCGCGCCTTGCCGCGCGCAGCGAAGGTCTCGAAGAATTGTGCAAACGAATCACCATCGGCGAGATGCGCAATGACGCTGAAATCGCTCCACACCGGCGCGAGATAGCGCACATGGCTGTCCTGCACATAGATGTCGGCGGAAAGACCGCGTGCGTCGAAGGCGAGCTTCACCAGGCTCCAGCCGGCGAGGGTCATCAAGCTGGTCAGGCTGCCGCCAAACGCGCAGCCCTTGTCGTTGATGTTCGGCCCGAGCGGCGCAGTCATCGTCAGCGATTCGTCATCGCAGCTCGCGATGCGCAAATCCATCGCATCGGCGAGCGGAATCTTCGCGCGCATCTCCGATTCGTGGAGGCGAATCAACTCCGGGCCGACCGCAATGCGATCGAGTGAAACGGCATGAATGAGCGACATGAATGTCCGGCGAGATTGAACGAAGGCGCGCGAGTGTGCGCAATCTGGTGCCTGCGCTCAACCCCGCATCGCATTTCGGACGGCTGCGCCGGCTATGATGGGACCATTCAAGGCTGACGCCAGTCAGCGCCGACAATCTCCCGTACTGCCATGAATCCGATTGCATCCAAAGCCGAATCACTGGCCGGCGTCAGCGTCGTCGTTACCCGACCGGCCACGACCGCAGCGGTCTTGGTGCGCGCGGTGCAGGCGCGCGGCGGCACCGCGCTGCGACTGCCCGGACTGATTCTGCGCGCGCCAACCAACATGCTCGCCACGGCGGCGGATTTGCGCTCCGCTTTGGCTGCCGACATCTGGATTTTCGCAAGCCCGAGCGCGGTGGAATTTGCCTGGCGTGTACTGCCGTCGTTGCGGATTCCGCGTCGATTGGTCGTGCTCGCGGTCGGTCGCGGCACCGCGCGTGAGCTGGCGAAACGAGAGGTCGCCGCGATCGTGCCGGTTAGCGGCGATGAGAGCAGCGAAGGCCTGCTTGAGCTGGGCGAACTCGCCAACGTGAAGCGCAAACAAATCGCTCTAGTCGGTGCTGCTGGCGGGCGCGGATTGCTGGTCCCCGAGCTCAAGCGTCGCGGTGCCCACGTCGAGCAGATTCATGTCTATCGGCGCGCTGCGGCGAAACTCACCCAACGGCAAATCAATGCTGTCGCCAATGCCGAGTTGCCGATCATTACACTGCTGTCGAGCGGCGAAGCGCTGTCCAATCTGGTTACCGCGCTGCCCGAGCCGGTGCTGGAAAAGCTGCGTAGCGCACCATTAGTGGTCAGCAGCGCGCGACTCACAGCAATCGCAAAAACAGCGGGATTCGCGCGCGTCTCCGTCGCCGAATCGCCGGCCCCGAACGATCTCGTCGCACGCGCGTCGGCACTTCAACTTTCCCTTGACAGGAGAGTCGAAGCGCCAGCGTCGGCGAAGGTGAAACGCGGGCGCACGCCCCCTACTCGCAGCTAGGGCACCGAGCGACTTGTCGGCGCTAACATGCGCGCGACCCGTAGACCCAATATCGGCTAGGATGCTCGTCATGGAAGACGACGAGAAAATCCCGGAATCGATCGAGCCGGTCGCAGCGTCCGCACTTCGCACTTCTGCGTCCACGCCGACGCCGGTTGTCGTTCGTCGTCGCGGCGGCGGAGTTGCAGTTCTGCTGGCGTTGATGGCACTGGGTGTTGCTGGCTGGGCGGCGTGGCGCGGGTATGCGGCTGACCGCACGCTGGCAGCGCTGACGGCAAGCAACAGCGGCGACCAGCTTGCGGCGATTGCACGTACCAGCGAACAAGCGCAGCGCGATGTCGCG
>JBDTOS010000117.1:0-7979 GCA_039933095.1 Dokdonella sp. | reverse complement strand
CACGGTGATGACCATGCCGCTACTCAGGCGATTGTTGACGCCTGATATTTTATCCGAGGGCACTGTCCCATCATGAGTTGGGAAGCCTGGCTGGTCGCCGCAACGGTCGTTGTGAACACGATGCTGGAGAACCCTGCATCGGTTGCGATTTCAAGCGTGTAGTTTTGGGCGTTGATGCCAGACCAGCTGAAGCTCGGGCGTGCCGGCAGGTTGGTGGCACCATTGGCGGGCATCAGCAGCGTTGTTGGGCCGGGCGCCGTCGCATAGACCACCAGATCAACATTCGCCATCTTGGTTGCAGCGCCGGAAGCCATGCCGGTAATCATCAATGGGTACGTGCCGGCAGCCACGCCAGTAGTCGGGCTTACCGTCAAGGTGCTGGTGTTCGCAGGTTGTGCCGGCGTGACCGGATTGGGGGCGAACACGCCAGTCGAAGGCGCCGGATTACCCGTCAGCGAGAGCGCTACGTCTCCGGCGAACATGGCGACCGAACCCACCGATGCGGTGTAAGTCGCCGGATTTCCCACGCAGACCGACTGGCTGGCCGGTGATACGCCAAGGCTGAATCCAGGGGTGCCGCATTCGTTGAAGCGGAAGCTGCCAATTCGCGCGCGCCAGCCGCTCGCGCTGGTGCTCGGAACGTATTCATTGATGTACCAGAACGTGCAATCGTCGACTGGATCGATATTCATCGACGTGTAATCGCCCCAGCGATTGCCGCCGCCGGTTTGCGAGCCGGTGCCATTGACGATGTACTGCTCACCCTGCGGCATCGTATTGACCGGATCGGAAGCAAGACGTCCGGTATAGGCAATGCTCGGGAAGGTGCTGGCGTTGGACACGCTATAGCCCAGCGCCATGTTGCCCGATCCGTCCATTGCTACCGATCCCATCCAGCGGTGCAGGGTATCGCTCAAGCCAGGTGCGTAGGTCGCGTCCTGAAACAGGACCGGCGACACATTCGGACTGCGTACTTCCCACCAGCGAATTCCGGCGATCCCGCCGTTGGCATCGACAGATTGGTTTGTGACCAGCGCTTCGTGGTCGCCGAAATTGCGATAGGCGAGGCGATTGAGCGGACGCTGGCGGTACGACAGGATATCGATCTTGTTGGTGGTGCCGGCCTGCGGGATGCAGGCGCGACCACCGCCGCAAGGCGAAAAGGTCGTGGTGTACGCGCTGATCGGAATCGTGTTGGCAAGAACAAACGTAGTATTGGCCGGCGTGGTGAAATCGGCGGTGAACTTCCACAAAGTCAACGCATCCTGAGTCGCACCGTAAGGGCCGCCGTTGTCCATCGATCCCATGAAGTATTCCGGCGCGCCAACTGGTGGCAGGTCGGGTCCGTCGACATCGGCCGGCAGCAAGCCATCGCCGACATTGGCACCCCCGCCGCTGGGCGGCACGAGCATGGAGACAACCTGCGCGGCTGGATTGCCCGCAATGAATTGCACGCGATTCAGCGCATAGCCACCGACTCCAGCGAATGGACTACCAGCAAACTCGCGCGTTGAAATGTAAATCGCGTCGCGCCATATGCCGTACTTCGGATAGTCGGGGAAGTTGGTGCCGGTTGTTATCGCGTATCGATAGTAGGCGCCCGTCGGATCGGGTGTCTGCGAAATGGCGACGCAGTTGTAGTAGGTCGGTCCGGCCGAGGTGAACTGGCTCAATATCCAACGATCATCGAACTGGTCGTACAACACAACCGGGTCACCGGAATTTTCGGTCTGGCAGGGACCGCCAAAACCAGAAAACAAGGTGTTGATGTTGGACGGGCCGAGCAGCGACGTGCCGGTCTTGTTGAAAATTTGATACGTCGTGTTGACCATCGCGACGTAGTGATTCGGACCAACATCTCCCACAGGATCCGGCGGCGCAACACCAAGCGTGTTGGGCTGGCCATCAAAGCTGACGATCGGTGCGGGGATGCGAGGTGGATAGATGACCGATTGCACTGTTGTATCCCAATCGGGAATGCCCCACGACTGGGCGAGATCATTGTCGCGATCGTCGTTTCGGATGTTGCTCTTCAAAAGCATGTTGTTGAACGGTACCGGCGTGATATCGCGCAACGGCGGCGACACGTCGAATTTCGCGATCGGCAAAACGCCACGGAAAACACCGTGTGGAGCAGTCTGATCGGTTGCCGCTAGGGCAACCACACTGATAGCCAACGCCAACAGCGCCACGACGGACACGAGTATATGCCTGGAACTTCTCATCGCGATTTCTCCCGGGGAACCTACGAAAGCCCGATCCGTGCAAGCTTGATCGGGTAATTGGTGACTACTTGAAGAGTACAAGGCGAGTTTCGCTCCGATCGAGTAACAATTCAACCGCCAGACGTACTGTTGTAGATCTACGGTACTCAGCCTCAGGGTCGAATCGCTACTCCCTGCACGGAATCTGCTGCAGCATCCACATCAGCTTTCGGTGCGAGATAAACGACCGGCGACAGGCACAAAAAATGCGAGCCCTCGCGGGCTCGCATGGTTGTTGTTCCGCTTGCGACCGAGTCTGGTGAAGCGGTCGGGTTGCTCAAGCGTTATGGGCCGGGGTTGAATCCGTCCTTGAATATCTGGTCGGGTGCGCAACTGACGACGGTGACATCATCGACGTACCAGCCGTGCGGGAGCGTTCCCACCGAGGTGTCGCTCTGCATATGGAAACGCAGGTTGACCGTCTGGCCGGCGTAGTCATCCAGGTCCATGCTGGATGTCTGGTACGGCGCCGTTCCGCAATATGCCTGCGTGCCACTCGGCAGCGGACCGTAGTAGAAATCCTCCAGCACCTTGTTGGCGGGCAGAAGTGTCCATGCGCCGCCACCGTTCGTCGATATTTCGACAAAACCGCCATCCCAGCATGCCGACGGTCCGTTGTTTTCTGCGGTCACATCGCTCTGGAAGCGCAACACGAGCGGAGATTGTCCGCTTGGTAACGCGATCGCTGGCGATATCAGCTTTTGATCGCTCGTGCTCGGCGGATCGGTGGCGAGCCAGGCCTTGGTACCGCTGAACGGTCGTGCTGTGGATTGGGTCCACGTCGTGCCAGCGGCCGGATCGGTGGTCCAGCCATTGGTACCCGATTCCATATTGTCGAAGAACTTCGTGCTCAATCCCGTATTCACGGGGCATTGGCCTGGCAATGGGCGTGTCGTGAAGCTGTTCGTGCCAGAGTAGGTGCCGGGCCCACAGACATTGGTCGATCGAACGCGCCAAAAGTACTGGGTGTTGTTGGCCAGTACGGGTGGAACCTGGATCGAAGTCGCAGTGGAGGACGGGCTCGTGTAGACAATTGCCGTGAATCCGGCATCGCTGGCGATTTCGGCGACGTAGGTTTGTCCTTGCAAGGCTGTATTCCAGCTCAACACCGGATTGGTCGCGATCGTCATCGCGCCATTCGCCGGAGACGCCAGCGCCGGACCGCCTGGAGCCGCAGAGAACACATCGAGTGAGACGACGCGCGTACGCAGGGTCGCACTGCTGTTTGCGGTCACCGTGACAGGGTAGCTGCCGAACGCTGCTGTGCCACTATTCACGGTCATTGTCGAATTGCCGGGAATCGCAGCAATGGAGGGCGGTGCGAAGGACACCATTGATCCGGACGGATTACCGCTGGCGGCAAGCGTGGCCGAGCCGCTGTAACCGTTGTAGGCATGGCCTTCGACGGTGAAGTTGACCGAATTCGGCGTACACACCTGACGCGACAATGGAACCGCTGCGATGCCATAGCTTGGTGTGCCGCAACTTGGAAACTTGAACGACGCGGCGCGTAACGTCCAGGTTGTGCCGGTCGCTGCGAAGTACTCGTTGATGTACCAGAACGTACAGTCGTCGACATCGACGTTCATCGATGTGTAGTCACCCCACCGGCGCGTCGAGGCCGAATGGCCGCCGCCACCGGTGACGATGGTACCTTCGCCTTGGCCCATCTCATTGATCGGGTCTTCCTGCAGGCGACCGGTATAGCGGATGCTCGGGAAGAGCGTTGCACTGCCGGCGCTGTATCCGAGCCCGATATTGCCGGAGCTGTCTCCAGCGATCGAACCCATCCAACGGTGGATACCGTCGCCGATGCCCGGTGCGTAGGTGCTGTCCTGATACAGCGTTGGTGTTGTGCTCAGATTACGGACTTCCCACCAGCGAATGCCGGCAATTCCAGGCGCAGCTTCGACTGACTGATTGGTCACGATCGATTCGTAACTACCGTAATTGCGGTAGGCCGCGCGAAACAGCGGTCGCTGCCGATAAGAGAGAATGTCGACCGGACCGAGCGGCGATGGCTGCGGAATGCAATCGCGCGCAGTCGGAGCGCAAGGAAACACCGTGTCGTACGGGGCAATCGGAACGATCGCCGACAGCACCATCGACGAATTGGCCGGGGTCACGAAGTCGACCGTGAATTTCCATATCGACAACGCATCCAGGGTCGCACCGTAGGGCCCGCCATCATCCATCGATCCGACCAGATATTCGGGACTGCCGGGCGGCGGCAGATTGAAACCGTCGATATCAGCCGGCAGCAAGCCATCTCCGACCAACTGGGCGACGCCGGGATCGAGGAACTGGAAGAATGAAATCACCGTCGGAGTGAGGCTTCCCGCCAGCATCGCGTTGCGATCGATGGCGTACGTGCCGATCGCGTTATTGTCGAGTTCGCGCGTCGTGAAAAAATAAGCATTCGGCCAGACACCATACTTGGGATAGTCCGGAAATACGCTTGCTGGAAACTGATAGCGTTGATACGCGCCGGTCGGATCACCCGTTACTGAAAGCGCGACGCAGTTGAAAAACGGCCCGGTCGTGTCGGAGAACTGCGAAAGCAACCAGCGGTCGGCAAGTTGGTCGTAGAGAATGACCGGATCGCCAGCGTTTTCCGTTTGGCAAGGCCCGCCAAATCCGGCCCACAGGGTGTTGATATTGGCTGGACCGAACACCGACGCCCCGGTTGTCTTGTTGAAGATCTGAAATGAGGCGTTCGACATGCGAACGTAGTGGGTGATACCGACATCGCCATTCGGATCGGGCGGGTTCGCTGTCCCGGTGCCGACCACGAAATTTTGAGTCGGTGAGGGAATGAGCAACGGCGGGCCTTGCCAGCTTTGCACGGCGCCATCGGCATCCTGCTTGGAACCATAGGTCCACTTGCCGGCAGGTTCGGGATCAATCATGAGGGAACCGAAAAACATCGAGCCGTCCCGATCTGCAGGCGGGATGATTTGCATGCTGCGCAGTGGTGGCGAGACGTCGGCTTTGATCGCTGTTGCTGCATAGCGAAATTGGCCGCGAACATCCGGCACATCGGTGATCGTCGGTTGCGCAGCATGAATCTGCAGGGTGACGGCAAGTCCTGCCAACACGGACAAACGGAGCAAACGCTTTGGTGCTTTCATGACTGTCTCCCGGGTGAATGCTCCAGTTCGACAGATGAGGTCAACTCACGGAGCTTGCTGCGCAGCCAAGCCTTCGGCTACGAAAGTTTACATCGTACGTTGGTGTCAACTCCTACGCAAGGCGGAGGTCGGGCGCACCCAGTGGTTCACGAACGCGAGTGCGGCCGGCAACAAGGAGTGGGCTTTCGTGCTGATACACCAGCGTGCTCGTCATACTCTGGAATTGCGCTATCGTCATTGCCCAAACCCTGCTTTCGACATCTGTCGCAACCGAATGAGCAACCGAACTTCAAAACCGGCACCGGACTCCGCCAAACTCGACCGCATCGTCGCCCAGGCGCGACGCGACGCCGAGCAGCGTGATCGCGGCTATCGCGAGCGCGCATTGAAGATGTATCCATGGATTTGCGGGCGCTGCGCGCGCGAGTTCACCCGTGCGAATTTGCAGGAATTGACCGTGCATCACCGCAATCACGATCACGATTTCAATCCGCCCGATGGCAGCAACTGGGAGTTGCTGTGCGTCTACTGCCACGATAACGAGCACTCGCGCTATATCGATCACACCGGTGATACATCGCGCGATGAGCCTGCGCACAAGGCGGCAACCGGCAACCCGTTCGCCGATCTGAAATCGTTGTTGCAGCGTGATCGCTGAAGCCATCGGCGGAATCAAAGTGAGCGCGCAGTGAGCGCGCGCGCGACCAATCCAGCATTGGAGACGTTGTTCCTGCCATTCAGTGCGGGAGATTTGACGCTGCCCAATACGGACCGCGTATTGTTTCTGGGCGCGCGCGATGGCGTCTGGCAGCATCCCGCGTCGCGTGATCGCTGGGTATGCGTGCAGTCGTTCAAACCATTCGCCGACGAGCTGACGCGTGCGGGTTTGCAGGTCGCGAAACCGGCAGCTGACGAGAAGTTTCCGCTTGTGCTGGTATTGCCGCCGAGGCAACGCGACGAATCGCGCGCCGTGCTCGCGAGAGCGCTCGCGCATGTTGCGCCGGGCGGCATCGTCGTCGCTTGCGTCGCGAATCATGCTGGCGCGCGATCGAGCGAAGCGGATCTCGCGCGACTCGCTGGACCGGTTCAGACACTGAGCAAACATCATTGCCGCGTGTTCTGGGCCGTTTCTTCTGAGGCTTCTGCAATTGATCAGGCATTGCTTGCCGAATGGCTGGTGTTGGATGCGGTTCGACCGATTGCCGATGGACGTTATGTCAGCCGACCGGGCTTGTTCGCATGGGATCGCATTGATCCGGCGTCGGCCTTGCTGGTGTCGCAGTTGCCGGCGACACTGAGCGGGCGTGTCGCCGATCTGGGTGCTGGCTACGGCTATCTTGCTGCGCAGATCGTCCCGCGCTGTGTACGCGTCAGCGCGATCGATCTCTACGAAGCCGAGGCGCGCGCTCTCGATCCGGCACGCATCAATATGCGCAGTGCAACCATTGATCGAGGCGATGATGTGTCCATCGACGTGATTTGGCACGACGTCACGACAGGCATCCCGTATAAGTACGACGCGATCGTCAGCAATCCACCGTTTCATCAAGGGCGCGAGGATCAACCCGAACTCGGTCGCGCATTCATCGTCGCCGCCGCCAATGCGCTGTTGCCAACCGGACAATTCTGGATGGTCGCGAATCGCCATCTGGCCTATGAGGAAACGCTCGCCAGGCATTTTCGCAACGTGCGCGAGGTGATCGTGCAGGACGGGTTCAAAGTTGTTTGTGCCCGCGAGCCGCGCCGATGAAGTTGGTGAAACTCATCGCCAACCTCGGCTACGGCAGCCGCAAGGACGTCACGCGCATGTTTCGCGAGGGACGCATCACCGACACTGCTGGCGAGGTGCTCTATGCCGACGATCAGGTTGATCACGGAACCATCCGCGTCGATGGCGACGCACTCGATCCGCCGCCCGGCTTGACCTTGATGCTCAACAAGCCGCTCGGCGTCACGTGCTCGCTGCGCGATCCGGGGCGTGTTGTCCATGATCTTTTTCCCGACCGCTATCGATTGCGCAATCCGCAGCTGTCGACGGTCGGCCGTCTTGATCGCGACACCTCAGGCTTGCTGTTGTTGACCGACGATGGTGCCTTGCTGCACAGGATCATTTCGCCGCGTTCGCAGGTTTGCAAGGTCTATCAGGCTACGTTGGCGCACGATCTGCGCGGCGATGAGGCTGCAATATTCGTCAGCGGTTGCCTGCAACTCGAATCCGAATCGACTCCGCTCGCGCCAGCAAAACTTGAGCAGATCGACTCTCGCACTGCGCGGATTACGGTGACAGAAGGTCGCTACCATCAAATTCGACGCATGTTCGCTGCGGTCGGCAACCATGTGGAGTCGCTGCATCGACTCGCGATCGGCGGCTTGCAGCTTGGCAGTCTTGGCGATGGCCAATGGTGCGTTCTCGATGCTTCAGGCATTGCACGCGTCTTTGCGCCAGAATGACAACGAAGCCACTCGGTCGCCAGCAACGCCGCGATCGCCCCTGATGTCGCAACGCCGGATCCGGAATCGAGTCGCCTGTGGACGCATTCAATACCGATTTGCAGCAGTGGTCGGCATTTTTCAGCTCGACCGC
>JBDTOS010000116.1:0-8042 GCA_039933095.1 Dokdonella sp. | reverse complement strand
ACCGCGCTGAGCCTGTTCCGCGCTGCCGACTTGCCGCGCCGTTTCATTCCGGCAGCGCTCGGATTCGGATCGATCTCGATCACGATGACCGCCGCCGGCTCACCGGAAATCCAGAACTGGATCCCGATCAAGTTTCTTGGCACCTCACCTTGGGCGGCGTGGCAAGCAAGTCTTGTCGCCGCCATCGTCATGGCTTTCCTCGGACAGTTGTGGCTCAACTGGATGCTGAAACGGGCGAAGGCGCGCGGTGAGCATTTCGATGAGCGCCCCGGTGATCCGACTGCAACAAGGGCGTCGCTGCCCTCGCCGCTGCTGTCGCTGGTTCCTCTGGTCGCGGTGCTCGCGCTGAGTTTTGCGTTGCATGAAAAATTGCACACGGCCGCGCTGATCGTGGCTTTGTTTGCCGGTGCCGTAATGGCGGCGTTGGTCGGCTGGAGACATCTCCAGCAACCCGGTCATGCGCTCGCCGAGGGTAGTTCCAGCGCGCTGATTGCGATCGGTAACACAGCCGCAGTCGTCGGCTTTGGCGCCGTGGCAAAGGCCGCTCCGGGTTTCGATCTTGCAGTCAACTGGATCACCCATCTACCCGGCCACGGTATCGTCAACGCATCAATCGCGGTCTGCCTGATCGCCGCGATGACCGGCAGCGCATCGGGCGGACAGGCGATTGCACTGCCGATCCTTGCACCGCTGTATCTGCCGCAAGGTGTCAACCCGGATCAATTGCACCGCGCCGTCGCACTGTCATCCGGCGCCCTCGACGCGATGCCGCACAACGGCTACATCGTCACCACGATCCGTGCGATTTGCGGCGAAACGCACAAGGCCGCCTATTTTCCAATGGCGGCGATGACGATGGTGGTTCCTACCATCGGTTTGATCGTCTGTCTGGCGATGTTTGCACTGGGGTTTTGATCGGCACTCGTCCCACCAAGGGAAAATGGCCTTTAACCCCCCGCCCCTCGCGCGGATGCCCGCAACAATCGGCGCCTTGTAGGTCGCATCTCGGATGCGACTCGGATCATCTCGGAATCGATTGGCAGCATGCGGCATTCGGCGCATCCACGAGCGGCGTTTGGCGCATCCGAGATGCGCCCTACGAGCCCTCGGTTTTCATCGGAACCAATCAAGCCACTGCCAGGAGCCGTTCGGTGGTCCGCTGGGCTCGGCGTTTGTAGCGGTCCAGCGTCATCGCTAGACTAGCCGCCCCTGCCCCATCAGAACCGGTCCCTTGCCGGCGATTCGGGCGCTCTACGGTCGCATTGAAATTCGACGATGACTTTTTGAGCAGCGCCTGTTGCACTGCCCTCCCACGCTATCGCGCCTACCCTTTCTGGAGTCCACCATGATCTTCGAAACCTTTGCTACCACCGGCCATGAACAGGTTGTGTTTTGCCATAACAAGGATGCCGGCCTGAAGGCAATCATTGCGATCCACAACAGCGTGCTCGGGCCTGCACTTGGCGGACTGCGCATGTGGCCGTACAAGAGCGAGCAGGATGCGATCAATGATGTGCTGCGCCTGTCGCGCGGGATGACGTACAAGAATGCGGTCGCCGGGCTCAATCTCGGCGGTGGCAAGGCAGTCATCATCGGCGACCCGGCCAGCGACAAGTCCGAGGCGCTGTTCCGCGCGTTCGGCCGCTTCGTCAACTCGCTCAACGGGCGCTACATCACGGCCGAGGATGTCGGCATCGATGTCAACGACATGGAGCACGTGTTCCGCGAAACCGAATTCGTCACCGGCGTACATCAGGTACACGGCGGCTCAGGTGATCCGTCACCGTTCACCGCTTACGGCACGATGCAGGGGCTGATGGCCGCGCTCAATGCGCGCTTCGGCGACGAGGACATCGGCAACTACAGCTATGCGGTGCAGGGTGCCGGTCATGTCGGCATGGAGTTCGTCAAGTTGCTGCGCGAGCAAGGCGCCAAGGTTTTCGTCACCGATATCAACAAGGAAGCGGTGCAGCGTTGCGTCGATGAATTCGGTTGCACGGCGGTAGGGCTCGACGAAATCTACGATGTCGATGCCGATGTCTACAGCCCCTGCGCACTCGGTGGCACGGTCAACAACGAGACCTTGCCGCGCCTCAAGTGCAAGATCATCTGCGGTGCGGCCAACAACCAGCTCGCCAATGACGAAGCCGGTTACGAGGTCGAGAAGCGCGGAATGCTTTACGCGCCCGACTACGCGGTCAACGCCGGCGGCGTCATGAACGTGTCGCTGGAAATCGACGGTTACAACCGCGAGCGCGCGATGCGCATGATGCGCACGATCTACCTCAATCTCGGCCGCATTTTCGAGATCGCGAAGCGCGACAAGATTCCCACCTTCCTCGCCGCCGACCGCCTCGCCGAAGAGCGCATCAACTCAATCGGCAAGATCAAATTGCCGACCATGGGCAATAACGGTCCACGCTTCCTCGGGCGGATGCGCGGCCATTGAGAGTAGCGGACGGAGTAGAGTTACGAGTCACGTGGGAACAACGATGAATTGAGTTTGAGCCACCGCCGAATCCAACCCATCCCCTCCCAGCCCTCCCCTTGAAGGGGTGGGCTTTGAGCTCGAGTCCCCAGTCTCCGATCCCCAATCCCGGCCTTTCCCCCATGCAAAACTTTCCTCTCGGCGAAGAACTCGATCTCTTACGGCAGACCGTGCACGCGTTTGCCGAGAAGGAAATTGCGCCGCGTGCCGACCTGATCGATCGCGACAATGCATTCCCTGGCGACCTGTGGAAGAAGCTTGGCGACATGGGTCTGCTCGGCATTACCGTCCCTGGCGATTTTGGTGGATCGGAATTGGGCTATCTTGCTCACGTGGTCGCGATGGAGGAGATTTCGCGCGCATCGGGTTCGGTTGGCCTTTCCTACGGCGCGCATTCGAATCTGTGTGTGCAGAACCTCAACGCGAACGGTAGCGACGCGCAACGCAAGAAGTACCTGCCGAAACTGTGCAGCGGCGAATGGGTTGGCGCGCTGGCGATGAGCGAACCCGGCGCAGGTTCCGACGTGGTCGGTTCGATGACCTGCAAGGCCGAGAAGAAAGGCGACGTCTGGGTCGCCAATGGCTCGAAGATGTGGATCACCAATGGTCCCGATGCCGATGTCGCACTGGTCTACATGCGCACCGCGCATCGCCCGGCCGGCTCGCGTTGCATGACCGCGTTTATCGTCGAAAAAGGCATGAAGGGTTATTCGACCGCGCAGAAGCTCGACAAGCTCGGCATGCGCGGTTCCAACACCTGCGAACTGGTGTTCCGGGATTGCGAGATTCCAGCCGTAAACGGCATCGGCGAAGTCAACGAAGGCGTCCGCGTGCTGATGAGCGGCCTCGATACCGAGCGGCTGGTACTCTCGGGCGGACCGATCGGCTTGATGCAGGCGGCGCTCGACGCCGCCTTGCCCTATGTGCGCGAGCGCAAGCAGTTCAACGCGCCGATTGGCACGTTCGGTTTGATCCAGGGCAAGATCGCCGACATGTACACCGCGCTGCAATCCTCGCGCGCTTACGCCTACATGGTTGCGCAGAATTACGATCGCGGCATCAAGTCGCGCATCGATCCGGCATCGTGCCTGCTGCATGCCTCATCGTGCGCCGTGCAGGTCGCGTTGGAAGCGATCCAGGCACTCGGTGGTAACGGCTATATCAACGAATACCCGACCGGTCGCATTCTGCGCGATGCAAAACTCTACGAGATCGGTGCCGGCACCAATGAAATCCGCCGCATGCTGATCGGCCGCGAGCTGTTTCACGGCAAGTCCTGAAGCGCCTTCTGATTCAGATTATTTTCTGTCGCCATCGGCGGCGACTCCGTAGCATTTTGATTGAAAAGCGAGGTCGTTTGCCGCAGCGCACCACGCTTGCGATAATGCCCTTCGCACCCATGTCTTGAGCCTCGCGCTGTCGCAGTTGTTCTGTGCTCGCGCGCCCTTCCCGCCAACCGAGGTATTCCCATGTCCGATTCCGTCGTTATCGTCGGCGCCAAGCGCACCGCGATCGGTTCCTTCCAGGGCCAGTTCACCGGCGTGCCGACGCCAACCCTTGGCGCCACCGCGATCAAGGCCGCGCTTGAGCAATCGGGTACTCCCGCTGGCGATGTCAGTGAAGTCATCATGGGTTGCGTTTTGCCGGCCAATCTCGGCCAGGCGCCGGCGCGGCAGGCCTCGCTTGCCGCCGGGATTCCGAAATCGGCCGGCTGCACGACGATCAACAAGGTGTGCGGTTCCGGAATGAAAGCGATCATGTTCGGTAACGATCTGATCAAGGCAGGTTCGGCCAGCGTCGTCGTCGCCGGTGGCATGGAGTCGATGACCAACGCCCCGCACATGGCTGCGATTCGTGGCGGCGTGCGCTACGGCGATGGCAAGCTCGTCGATCACATGGCCTGGGACGGCCTGACCAATCCCTACGACGGCCAGTCGATGGGCGTGTTCGCCGAGGCGACCGCCGACAAGTACGGGTTTACTCGCGAGGCGCAGGACGCCTACTCGGTCGAATCGGTCACCCGCGCCAAGGCTGCGCAGGAGTCGGGTGCATTCGCCGATGAAATCGTCGCGGTCAAGGTCTCGACACGCAAGGGCGACGTCGAGTTCGCCACCGATGAGCAACCCGGAAAATCCGATATTTCCAAGATTCCAAGCCTCAAGCCGGCGTTCCGCAAGGACGGAACCGTCACCGCAGCAACCTCATCGAGCATTTCCGACGGCGCAGCCGCGACCGTGTTGATGAGCGAGGCCGACGCAAATAAGCGCGGTATCAAGCCATTGGCGCGCATCGTCGCCCACGCAACCAACGCACAGGAGCCGGAATGGTTCACGACCGCGCCAGTCGGGGCGATCAAGGCAGTTCTCGACAAGGCCGGCTGGAAAGTCGCCGATGTCGATATTTTCGAGGTCAACGAGGCGTTTGCGGTTGTCGCGATGGCGCCGATGAAGGATCTCGGTATTCCGCATGAAAAGCTCAACGTCAACGGCGGTGCCTGTGCGCTCGGCCACCCGATCGGCGCGTCCGGTGCCCGTCTGGTGGTGACCCTGATCAATGCGCTGAAAACCCGCGGCGGCAAGCGCGGTGTTGCATCGCTGTGCATCGGTGGTGGCGAAGCGACCGCAATTGCCATCGAACTGGTTTGAATTTGCTCGTTGCCGCAACCGGCGCCATCGGTGCGCTAGAATGATCGCGTTGCGTGGACTCGAATGAGTCCGCGCACACCGCGCAGCCTCCACGGGCGCGACCGAAGCGGCTGGTCGCGCACGCGTTTTTTCATCCGCCGCACCACCGACTCAAAGGGGAACACCCATGCAGATCACCCGCATTATTTTCGCCAGCGCCCTGATTTTTGCCCTGACCTCCTGCGACGATTCAGGGAAGAAGGCACAGGAAGCCGCTGATACCGCCGCCATGGCCGCTAAGCAGGCAGCCGAAGCGACCCAGAAGGCTGCACAAGACGCCGCCGACGCTGCAAAGAAAGCTGCTGATGCAACTGCCGCCGCAGCCGCGAACGCGGTAGAAGCAACTCAGAATGCCGCTGAGGCTACCAAGGATGCCGCAGGTCAGGCCATTGACGCCACCAAGGATGCCACCGCCAAAGCGATGGATGCCACGGGTGATGCGATGAAGAATGCCGCCGCCAAGATGGAAGCCGAGAAGAAGGCTGCCGAAGAAGCCGCGAAGAAGAAAGACGGCGGCTGATCGATTTGCCGTCAGCTTCCAGTTGACATGCTCTGTTCGACAGACCGGCCGCCTCGTGCGGCCGGTCATGTTTTGCCGACTTGATTACAACGCGAAGGCATATCTGCCTCCCGGCACTTTTAGCGGGCGCGTGATCTGAACCCTGACCGCCGCCATGCCGCAATTGCAATCACAAATCGATCCGCGCTCGCCTGATTTCCAGGCCAATGCCGAATGGCTGCGTGGGCAAGTCGATGACCTGAAGAAACAGTTGGCGCGCACCGCATTCGGCGGTGGCGACAAGGCGCGAGACAAGCATACGGAGCGCGGAAAACTGCTGCCGCGCGAACGCATCCGCGCCCTGCTCGATCCGGGCTCGCCGTTTCTCGAATTGTCGCCATTGGCCGCGCATGGCATGTATCAGGATCAGGCGCCGTGCGCCGGACTGATTACCGGTATCGGTCGCGTGCATGGACAAGAAGTGGTCGTGGTCGCCAACGATGCGACCGTCAAGGGCGGCACCTATTTCCCGATCACGGTGAAAAAGCACCTGCGTGCACAGGAAGTCGCGCTGGAAAATCGCCTGCCTTGCGTTTATCTCGTCGATTCCGGCGGTGCGTTCCTGCCGCTGCAAGCCGATGTATTTCCCGACAAGGAGCATTTCGGGCGCATTTTCTACAACCAGGCGCGCCTGAGCGCAGCCGGCATCGCGCAGATCGCTGTCGTCATGGGCTCTTGCACGGCCGGTGGTGCTTATGTCCCGGCGATGAGCGACGAGACCATCATCGTCAAGGAACAAGGCACGATCTTCCTCGGCGGTCCGCCGCTGGTAAAGGCCGCCACCGGCGAAGTCGTTGATGCCGAATCGCTCGGCGGCGCCGACGTGCACACGTCCGTATCCGGCGTTGCCGATCATTTCGCCGAGAACGATGCACATGCACTCAGCATCGCGCGCGATATCGTTGCCAATCTCAACCGTGTCAAACGCATTCCCCTCGCGCTTGCCGAACCGCGCGAACCGCGCTATTCCCCCGAGGAGATTTACGGGATCGTGCCGCGCGAGGCGCGTATCCCGTTCGATATCCGCGAGCTGATCGCGCGCATCGTCGACGGCTCGGAGTTCGACGAGTTCAAGGCGCGCTACGCGAAAACCCTGATTACCGGATTCGCCCACATTCACGGCTATCCGGTCGGCATCGTCGCCAACAACGGCATCCTGTTCGCCGAGTCGGCACTCAAGGGCGCGCACTTCATCGAGTTGTGCAACCAGCGCAATATTCCGCTGGTATTCCTGCAAAACATCACCGGCTTCATGGTCGGCAAGAAATACGAAAACGCGGGCATCGCCAAGGACGGAGCGAAGATGGTTACCGCGGTAGCCTGCTCGCACGTACCGAAATTCACCGTCATCATCGGTGGCAGTTTTGGTGCCGGCAACTATGCAATGTGCGGTCGCGCCTACGGTGCACGATTCCTGTGGATGTGGCCGAACGCACGCATCAGCGTGATGGGTGGTGAACAAGCCGCGAGCGTGCTCGCGACGGTCAAGCGGGATGGTTTCGAAACAGCCGGCAAGCAATGGTCCGAGCAGGACGAAGCCGAATTCAAAGCACCGATTCGCGAGCAATACGAAGAGCAGGGACATCCCTACTTCGCCAGCGCGCGCCTCTGGGACGACGGTGTCATCGATCCGATCGATACCCGGCGCGTTCTCGGGCTCGCGATCTCCGCATCGCTCAATGCGCCGATCGAGCCAGGTCGGTTTGGCGTATTTCGCATGTGACTGTGACTGCGGCTGGGACGCGCACGCCACTGCGAGCGGTCACGTCATCAGCACGAATTCTTCTGCGGAGGTCGGGTGGATCGCGATCGTCGCATCAAAGTCCGCCTTGCGCGCACCCATTCTGATCGCGACTGCAAAACCTTGCAGGATTTCGTCGGCAGCCGGACCAAGCATATGCAGCCCCACGATGCGTTCGTCGTCACCGATGCAAATTAGTTTCATCAAAGTACGCTCGTCGTGACCGGCGAGTGCGTTAAGCATCGGTCTGAATGACGCGCGATAAACCTTGACCGCATCGCCATGCGTTGCGCGTGCATCGTTCTCCGACATTCCGACCGTCGCCAATGCCGGATGACTGAACACCACCGTCGGGATACTGGCAAAATCGAGTTTCGCATCAGGCTTGTTGCCGAAAAGACGATCAGCCAGATGGCGACCCGCAGCGATAGCGACTGGTGTCAGTGCCGGTGCGCGCGTCACGTCGCCAACCGCATGGATGCCGGCGACATTGGTGTTCTGCCATTCGTTGACGACCACGAAGCCTTCGCTGTCGAGTGCCACGCCAGCGGCATCCAAAGCCGACGAATC